>JADIMX010000051.1 GCA_017694425.1 Candidatus Fimicola merdigallinarum | reverse complement strand
CACTCCCACAAAGTAATAAATATTTTTAGAAATCACTTACTAAATAATTTTAAAATATGTTGTAATCCCATTCCTAAAAAAATAAAAATAAGTATTAAATCCTTCCTATCAAATAAAAAATTTAGAGCAAGACCTATGCAAAAAAATCCAAGAACTATTTCGCCAGATACATTAAAACCTCTTGATTTTTCTTTAAGTCCTAATGCCTCATCAGCTGAAAAATCCAATTCCTTAGCCAAGTTTTTTAAATCTTTTGCATTAGGAATCTCCTCGTCTATCTCCCATTTATTTATAGTTTCAACATCTACATTTATTTTATTTGATAGTTCTTCTTGTGATATTCCTTTTTTATTTCTTTTATCAAAAATAAAACTTCCTAACATATATACCCCTATTTCTTTATATACCATTTATACGCATTTCTAAATATATTTGTTTCAGTAGCGTTAATGTCGCCATTTATTCTATTGTTAGCAAATATAGATGAATTTCTATATACAATAGGTATATAGGCTACTTCGCTTGCCACATATTTTTGTAAATTAGAAAATGCTTCTTTCATAGAGTTTTCATCAAATGAATTTCTACATTGACTAAGTATAGAATTTACTTCATCATCAGAATAGTTTGAGTAATTCATACTTCCACCTGAGCCTAAAAGATATGTAAAGTCAGGTATAGGATTTTGTGAAACTCCACCGATATACATATCAAACTGATTTTTTGCTAATCTATCCTGATAATCTGCAAATGGTACTGCCTCTACCGTTGCAAATATACCAACACTTCTAAGCTCCTCTGCAAGTCTGTATGCTATCTGTTTTCGCTCGTCATTTTCCTCATTTACAAGTATTTTAAAATTAAGTTTTTCATTTAAACTATTTGTAACTCTTTCTCTTATACCGTCACCGTCATCATCAACCCAGCCACCAGTTTCAAGGACTTCTTTGGCCTTTTCTACGTTATAATCATACTTTTCAACGTCATCTTCATATAGCCAAGACGAAGGATTAACTATTGTATCTGTAATTTGTGCGTGTGAAAGATATACACTTTCAAGTATATTTTTCTTTGGTAGGGCATATGCTACTGCCTGTCTTACAGCTTTATCCCTAAACACACTTCTATTATAGTTGAAACCTACATAATCTAAGTATCGTGTAGGATATTCAGAAATCTGTCTAGTACCTGTATTGTCATACTTGCCCATTTCTGTTATATCGGCATATATTATATCAAGTATACCTTGGTCGAAAGAGTAAAGGTCAGTATTCCTATCCGGTGTTATTATTATACTTATCTCCTCTGTAATAGCACTTTTACCAAAACTATTATCAGTTTTTATAAGCCTTAATTCCTTAGCAGGAGTAAAGCTCTTAAATCCGTAGGCACTACTTCCCATAGGCTCAAGTTTTTTACTCTCCATATTGTTTCCATAATAGCTTGATGATATTACAGGGAAGAAAAGATAGTATATATTTCCACTATACGCTCTAGAAAAACCTATCTCCACATTTAAGTCATCAATTTTTTTGCAATAAGATATATTTAACCCACAAGTCTTATAAACTGCATTTTCCGGAGAGCTTTTCATAACATTTATAGAAAAAACAACATCGTCAGCAGTTATAGGTGTGCCATCGTGCCAATAAAGATTATCTTTTATTTTTAAAGTCAATGCATTTCCTGACGGTAAAAAGCTCCAACTTTCAGCTATGGCATCTTTAGGTTTAAAATTTTCATCTATATCAACTAAAGGCTCAAACATAAGTTTTAAAGCATTATCAACAGAGCTATCCTCATTCGTAAGAGGGTTAAGATTTTGAGTAGTCCTCATAGAAAGGATTATATCATCACTTGTACCCTCTGCTGAAGTTGACGTATTATTTTCATTTTGAACATTATTATTTGAATTATTGTTGCCACTATCAGTGGACTTACACCCTGAAAGCACAAAAAGCATCAAGGCTATGGCAACAATTATTTTTTTCATTATATCACTTCCTTATTTTTCCGTACCGTATATATTTTTGTATATTTTTCTGTTTATATTAACCTTTTTAACATAGTTTCTCGTCTGCTCAAAAGGTATGTAATAAAGAGTTTCACCGTCATAACTATGTTTTTCGCTATCTAACCACTTAGAAACATTACCACTTCCAGCATTGTAAGATGCCAAAACAGTATCAAGCTCACCGTCAAACTGCTCTATAAGGTTATCTATATACCAACAACCTATATGTATGTTTGTTTCAGGGTCAAAAAGCATATCCGGTGTAAAATTCTCTATACCAACTTCATCTGCTCCCCATTCACCTGTAGTATCCATTATCTGCATTAAGCCCTTTGCGCCTCTTTGTGAAAGTGCATTTTTATTAAAACCACTTTCAACATTTATTATTGCAAAAACTAAACTTTCAGGTAAATCATACTCCTTAGCATACTTTTCAACTATACTTCTGTAATTCATAGGAAAAAGTACCTTAGGCATAATGTAATACCTAAAAAATCCTAGACAAAGTAAACAAGTGAAACAAAGTACAAAAAATATACGGATTTTCTTTTTTAAATAAAAAGACATTTATATATTACCTCTCATTACTATTTAAGATATTATCTATCTGTTTTTTTAAACTATCTAAGTCGCCACTATTGTCTATTATAACATCAGCAACTTTCTTATATTCTTCAAAACTTTTTTGTGACTGTATTCTCCTTTTTGCAAGCTCTGGCAAAATATTATCACGCAAAACAATTCTTTCCGCTCTAGTATCTTCATCACAATAAACGACCCAAACAGTATCACAAAGGTCAGTAAGACCTCCTTCTATTAAAAGTGGAGCATCTATTATAATCCTGTCAAATGTACCTTTTTTCTTACACTCATCAATATTTTTTATAACCTCATTATATATATGTTTATGAGTGCATTTATTTAAAACCTTAAGTTTCTCTTTATCTAAAAATACTATTTGACCTAATTTTTTTCTTGTAATCTCCCCATTTTCATCTAGTATATCTTCACCAAAATAGCCTAATATCTCATTGTAAGCACTTTCACCTTTAAGTATTATTCTATGTGCTATTTTATCACAGTCTATTATAAAAGAATTTCTCTTTTCAAGCTCTTTAGAAACTACGCTTTTCCCACTACCTGTTCCACCTGTAAGTCCTATTATATCCATAAAAATCCCCTTTCTTAAACCTATATTTACTAGAAATATTAAATTTATAAAATAATAATCAAACTATTATTTTGCCTCAAACCAATTTTTACCTGTGTGCATATCAATATCAAGTGTTGTTTTTAAGTGTACTGCATTTTCCATTTCAGTTTTTAATATTTCTTTAACCTCATCAACTTCATCATTGTACGCATCTATTAAAAGTTCGTCGTGTACCTGAAGTATAAGTTTTGACTTCATATTCTTCTCTTTTAAGGCATTATAAACTTTAACCATAGCTATTTTTATAATATCAGCAGCACTACCCTGTATAGGCATATTCATAGCTACACGTTCGCCGAAAGAACGCACATTAAAGTTACCTGACTGAAGTTCAGGCATTGCTCGTCTTCTACCGAATATAGTTGAAACGTAGCCTTTTTCCTCGGCACTTCTTATAGTTTCATCTATATATGTTTTAATCTTAGGGTATTTTTCAAAGTATCCCTGTATATAGTTTTCAGCCTCTTTTCGTGTTATGCCTAAATCCTGACTTAAGCTAAACGCACCTATACCGTAAACAATACCGAAGTTTACAGCCTTTGCATTTCTTCTCTGTAACGGTGTTACCTCATCAAAAGGAATATTGAAAACCTGTGATGCTGTAAGTCTGTGTATATCCTGATTATTTTTAAAGGCATTTATAAGTGTTTCATCGCCGGAAATATGGGCAAGTACACGAAGTTCTATCTGTGAGTAGTCAGCATCAATAAAACATCTATTTTCATCTGACGGTATAAATACCTTTCTAAGCTCTCTACCTAAATCAAGTCGAACCGGTATATTCTGTAAGTTAGGCTCTGTAGAACTTATTCTTCCTGTAGCCGTTACTGTCTGATTAAATGTTGAATAGATTTTATTTGTACTTTCATCAATTACATTTAAAAGACCGTCAACGTATGTGCTTTTAAGTTTAGTAAGCTGTCTATAATAAAGGACTTTTTCAACTGCCGGACTTTCATATTTAAGTTTTTCAAGTACATCAGCTGATGTAGAATATCCTGTCTTTGTCTTTTTGCCACCTTTAAGTCCCATTTTTTCAAAAAGAACTATACCAAGCTGTTTTGGTGAGTTTATATTAAATTCTTCTCCCGTTATATCGTATATCTCTCTTGTAATACTATCTATTTTTTCAGAAAGCATATTACCGTAGTCAGAAAGAGCCTGTCTATCTACTTTTATACCCTCTTTCTCCATATCGGCTAAAACGTGCATAAGAGGAAGCTCAATTTCATAATAGAGTGTATGCTGTCCATTCTCCTCCATCTTCTCTCTTATAATCTTTGCACTATCGAAAAATGTCTTTGCACTTCTGCCTAAAAAATCGTCTAAAACTTTTTTATCTATTTTATCGAAAGATAATCTGCTTTTGCCTTTTCCAAATATTTCTTCCTCTGAAAGATATGTTATATCTAAATATTCTGAGGCTAAGTCATTGTATTCATAATTATCTCTAGTAGGGTTTAAAATATATGCACCTAAGGCAGTATCAAAGGAAATACCAGAAAGCTCAATATTCTTACCTCTTAAAAATCTTATGTCTTTCTTTACGTTGTTACCAATCTTTTTAAACTCATTTGAAGTTAAAAAGTCACCAAAACATTTTAATATATTGTCCTCGCCATAAATTACAACGCCACTTTCATCTGTATATAAAGAAAAACCTACAATAGTGTTTTCCTCCTCGTACATAAAATAGCTATATTCCTTAGAATTATCTAATTCTCTTACATAAGCCTCTATATCACTTTCACTATCTAAAACTTTTAAAAAGTCTGATGAAACCTCCTGTGATATACCTGTATTGGCACTATCAAATCGTGTATAAAAGCTTTTAAACTCTAATCTTTTAAATATATTGTAAGCATCAAGTGTAAACATATCCTTAATTCTCATATCATCTTTATTAAAATCTATGTCCATATCTCTTACAATAGTTGCAAGATATTTAGAAAGTCTTGCCTGCTCCTGATATTCTCTAAGATTTTCAGAGGCTTTCTTAGGCTTTATATTTTCAGCATTAGAAATGGCATTTTCAATATCACCATACTCCTGTATTATCTTAGAGGCAGTTTTTTCACCTATCCCTGGTACTCCTGGTATATTATCTGATGTATCACCCATAAGGGCTTTCATATCTATAAACTGTTTTGGAGTTACACCATACTTTTCTATTACATCACTTTCATAGTACTCCTCAACTTCTGTCTTTCCGCCCTTTGTTTTAGGTATCTTAATTTTAAGTTTTTTATCGGCTATCTGTAAAAGGTCCCTATCTCCAGAAACAACTACAGGTAAAATATCCATATCAAGGGCCTTTTTAGAAAGTGTTCCTAAAATATCATCAGCCTCAAAGCCTTCTTTTTCATAAATCTTTATACCCATTTTCTGAAGAATTTCCTTTAAAACAGGCATCTGTTCTCTAAGCTCATCAGGCATACCTTTTCTCGTTCCCTTGTATCCCTCAAAAGCCTTATGTCTAAAGGTTGGAGCTTTAAGGTCAAAAGCAACACCGATATAATCCGGTTTTTCCTCGTCTATAAACTTAAACATTATATTTAAAAAGCCATAGATAGCACCTGTATGTAACCCTTCTGAGTTTGTAAGGTTAGGTAAGGCATAATACCCCCTATTTACAATACTGTTGCCGTCTATAAGCATAACTTTTTCTGACATTTGTATCCTCCTAATTGCTTCTTATAAATATGCTAACATTTATTATACACTATTTATCACAATAATAATATTTAAATTTTCTTAAATTATGTGGTAGAATAAAATGCAAGGGGGAATTAAATATGTTTGAATATATTTTTATAATAGCCTACATTATTTTTAGCTATATAGCTTATAATTATGTTGGCTTGTCACAACCCTTAAAATATGTCATACAATAAAAAAATAATATAAAGAGGGTAATTTTTATGGAATACGGTTTAATAGGAGAAAAACTTACTTACAGTTTCTCAAAAATAATTCACGAGGAGATATCAGACTACACTTACGACCTTTGTCCGCTTACAAAAGAAGAATTTAAAGATTTTATGGAAAAAAAGGATTTTAAGGCAATTAACGTAACTATACCTTATAAACAAGATGTTATGCCTTACCTTTATGAAATGGACGAAAATTCGAAAAATATTGGTGCTGTAAATACCATAGTAAATAAAGGTGGAAAGCTTTACGGATATAATACAGACTTTTATGGCTTTTTATATCAAGTTTCACATAATGATATAGATATAAAAGATAAAAAAGTATTAGTTTTAGGAAATGGTGGGGCATCAAAGGCTATTATAGCAGTATTAAAGCATCTTAAAGCTAGGGAAATACATATTGTATACTACAAAGAAAACCCAAATACTATAACTTACGAGGAGTGTTACAAAAATCATAGTGATGCTGATGTAATTGTAAATACCACTCCTATAGGTATGCTATCTAAGGAGCAAAAAAGCCCTATAAACCTTGATAAGTTTAATAACCTTAGTGCTGTTTTGGATATTGTATATAACCCACTTAACACAAAACTTATTCTTTGGGCTAGAAAAAAAGGTATAAAGGCAGTAAATGGCCTTGAAATGCTAGTGGCACAAGCTAAATATGCCGTTGAATACTTTAAAGATACAAACATATCAAACTCTGTTATAGATAAAATATCTAAGGAAATAACTTTCGATAAATCTAACCTTGTGTTAATAGGTATGCCTAGTGCCGGAAAAACTACTATCGGAAAAATATGTGCCGAAAAATTAGGAAAAACCTTTGTAGACCTTGATGATGTAATAGTAGAAAAGATAGGAATGTCTATTGCTGATTACTTTAAGCTCTATGGCGAAGATAAATTTAGAGAGGTTGAAAAGGAAGTTTGTGCAGAATATGGACTTAAAAATGGAATGGTAATAGCTACCGGTGGTGGTGCTATTAAAAATGCAATTAATATGGAAAATTTAAAGGCTAATGGTGTAGTTGCCTTTATAGAAAGAGATATAGAAAGCCTTTCAATAGACCCATCTAGGCCTCTTTCAAGAAGTGTTGATGCTTTAAAAGATATGTATAAAGAGAGATTTCCTTTATACTTAAAATATTCTGATATAACTGTGTATAACAAAAATAATATAAATCATTGTGCTGATGTACTTATTAGTGAATACAAGAATTTTATACTATAATTTATTACAGAGAGGAGTTAAATCCTCTCTTATTTTTTAAGAAAATATTAGATTATTTTTAATCGACCCTTAAAAAAGATATATT
>JADIMX010000050.1 GCA_017694425.1 Candidatus Fimicola merdigallinarum | reverse complement strand
ACACAGACAAATGTATTTACACTTTTAACAGTATATATCAATTATTTACATAAGTTATTATAATCATTATCTATAAATATATAACGATTTAAAAAAACTTTATAAAATCAAACTACCTATTATTTTTTACCATATTTTACATAAAAATAAGGCTATATACCTACGCATATAGCCTTATAAAACTAATTAAATTTTATGATTTTTAATTATATCAACAGCAACCTCATTAATGGTATCTGGCACTGCTGATGGTCTTGCTAAGAAATAGCCTTGAAGTAAATCTGCTCCAAGCTCTAAAACCTTTTTAAGCTCATTTTCTGTTTCTACACCCTCGGCAAGAACAAGCATATCTCTATGGTGAGCATATGAAACCATATTTTCAAATATCTGCTGTTTATCCTCGTCAGTGTCAATATCACGTATAATAGAAACATCTACTTTTATATACTTAGGATTTATTTTTAAAAGGTTAACCTCACTATTGTACCCTGTTCCATAATCGTCAAGGGCAAATGTACCTTTAAATCCTTTAATATTTCTTTTACGTTCAAGAGCATTGTCGTCAAGATGTTCTTCCTCTGTAATTTCTATTACAACCTTATCAATAACAGATTTGAATTTTTCTGAATAAAGTTCAGATTCTTCATCTGTCATATACTGGCTAGCAAGAGAGTTTACAAAAAGATAAGCCTCTTTATTTAACTCACCGCTTTCAGTAAGATTTTTAAAGGTTTCTGTGGCCTTAAACATAGTTATACGTTCAATATCGTGAAGTCTTCCTTCTTCCTTAGCCATAACTATTACAGATGGTGGGGTTTTAAGAGTATTCATATTGACACGCATAAGTGCCTCATAAGCATACACACCACCTGTGTACGCATCTACTATAGGCTGGAAGTGATAGAATAAAAGCTCATTTTCTATAAGCTCGTGCAACTCTTTTCTTGAGTAAATGCGGAACATCTCATCATTATACACACCTAAGTCAAACTCGCCCATAGAGCCTTTGTTAGACTGTTTCATTCTATACATAGCAAAGTCAGCATATTTAATTAACGTATTTAAGTTTTTACTATCGTCTGGATACCAGCCAACACCACCTGAAAGACTTAAATTCATTTCCTTACCACTAGGAAGAACTAGAACCGTCTTTTTAATCTCTTTTGAAAGATTTGATATTATTTTTCTTATTTCATCTTTACTATCATATCCATAGAAGAAAAGATAAAATTCATCACCAGAAACCCTAGCCCTTAAAGTATTTGGTGGAGTATTATTTATAAAACATCTAGCTGCTTGATAAATATACTGGTCACCTAAATTATGACCAAAAGTGTCATTAACCTTTTTAAGATTATCTAAATCCATCATAAGAAAAGCACCACATTTAAGTTTTTCAGGCTTAGAAAAAAGTTTCTCAACCTCTCTGTAAAATGCTCTTCTACTGTAAAGGTCTGTTAAAAGGTCGTGGTCCCTCTCGTGTTCTATTCGTATTTTTTCCATAATATTTACGGTAACATCTTCAACAAGTCCAACTTGTCTGTTGTTTTCTCTAGCTGTTTCCATACGAATATATCGTGTTTTCTCACCATCAACTTCTATCTGATAAATCCTATTTCCGTTACCTGACTTACCGTAATAATTCTCCTCAAGACCTTTAACTAATTCAAGTAGTCTTGTCTTTGTAATGGTTTCAGCACTTATATAATCAACGCCTATAAGCTCTAAGAAATTATCTGTAACGTACACATTTTCAGAGTTATCCCAAATTTCATAACCACCAAGCTCAACACTTGCCATATCCATAATTTTCAAAAATTTTGTAGATGTATTTATAACATCTTTACTAAGTTCTGTTATGGCTTTTGAAAATTGGTCTATCTCCCTTATTCCCGTATCAGAAAATTCAGGCATTTTTGAATCTTTTTTCGCTTTAATCTCGCTTGAAAGTTCTATAACCGGTTTTGAAAGCCTTTTACTAACAAGAAAACTGCTTAAAACTCCCATTACAAATGTGATAAATATAGCAATAGACAATATGCCTTTAACCTCTGACCAAGCAGAAAATAAATTGGAAGTAGGAACTATACCAAGTAATTTCCACGTTGAGTTAGAATATGGACCATTATTACTGTAGAGATTAAGCTCATTTACAACAGAATAATAGTCATCTCCTAATGTATATCCACCTCTATAATCTTTATTTAAAGTTATATCTTTATCAATATTTAAATCCGCAAGAGATGGACCGCCAGATTTTAATACAACCTTTGTATCTATCTTCGAAATACTGTCATCAAACTTTTCTGATACAGCTAAAACATAACTACCCTGTATTTCGTCGTTAAGCTCCTCATAAGGTAAAAGAAGTTCTATATAATCTTCTAAAAGCTCAATACCTAAAACACCGTATACAGTTCCGTCTTCAAGTATAAGTGGTATAGAATAGGAAATGGCATTCCTATCATCTCCATTTAATCTATAAACATGTTGATTCCAATAACCATACTCTGTAGCAGTTAACTTATTTGCATCATTATAAGCAGTCTGAAAAGGTTTATATAAAAATCCTGAATTTTGCCACTCATTAGATGGGAATAAAGGTTCCCAATTACTGCTTGTAGATATATCAATATTTCTAACAACATCAATAGGTGCTCTAACTAAAAGAAGGTCACTTCTCCTATATGACGGTGCAGATAACGGGTCTAAATCTCTTATATATACACCGGTTTTAGGTTTATTATCCCTTTCTTCATCTAAATCTTTAGTATTAAATACAACGAAAATTCCTGTTACTTGCTTATCATATAAATCATCTATAAGTTCATCTACTATATTAGTTATAAGAGGTGCAGACTCTACACCTATACTATCTAAATCTTCAAGAGAAATCTCCCCTGAATCTATCATTCTTTGAGTTTCGGTATTTATCTTTTCAGCTAAAATAGAAAGATTTGACCAACTTCCCAACATAACACTTTCCAAATAGTCACTTCTATTTTCAACTTGCTTAGCCATTATATCAATAGCACTTTGATTAAGTTTATGATTTACACCACTAAGTGTTAAACTTCCTATAAGAAGGAGCATTTCGAGAACCAAAACGAAAAGTAGTGGACCTAATATAGTCCTAAAAATTGACTTGCTATTTTTTTTACTTTCCACATTGCACCTCCCCCTAATTATTTATATTGAAATTCTTTAAGTTCTGACAATAAATTATTATACCACGTATCAAAGTATTCGTCTGTTAAAAATTCAGCCGAAGCCTCATCTAGTGTAAATCCATTTTTTAGTCTTTCAACTACAATACCCCTGTCTTTATCAGCAATATCACTCATACAATGTTCTAAAATCACCCTTGCACCTGTCCCATTTTCAAAGGCATTTGTCGTATACAACTTATTAGAATTAACAGTATCTATTGCTTGGCCTAAAATTTTATCCATAATATTGTCTATTTCAGAATTATATTTTTCTATAACCTCAATATTGTTAGCCTCCTTTAAAACTGGAAGATAACCGGATTGAGTAGAAAATTCTATGTTATTTTCTATACTTGTAAACCATTTTAAAAATTCAATAGATGCTTTAATTTCTGCATCGCTTCCCTTTGTAACTACCATACCGGCACCTTGCTGAATGGCATAATCTTCACCATCACTAAATTTAGGATTAGGTAAAGCCTCCATTAATATAGGGTAGCTTTCAGTATCACTTAATATAACCTGTTTCGGGAAAAATGTAGCACCTGATGATGAACCTACAAAGGATATAACATTACCTGTCTTTATATCATCACTTCTAAACTTACCACTTTTAGCAAAATACCCCTTAATAAATGGCACATAATAATTGTCCCAAAGTTTTCTCATAACCTCTTTGTCAAGATTAAGAGTCATATTACCGTTTTCAACATTAAATATATCAACACCAAGCTCTTTTGCACCTATAAGTATGTAATTTGCCATAGCATCTCTGCCAAAGAAAGCTCTTCCATCATTAGGCTCTAACGTTTTACTATCAGTCCAATTATAGTATTCTTCTGCAATTTTGGTAACACCTTCAATAGTTTTTAAATCATCATAAGTAGCACCAGTTTCCTCAGCAAACTTATCCCAGTCTGTTTTATTTAACAAAAATATCTCCAAAGATTTTGCTACAGGAAAAATTTTAACTTCTTCAGAATTGTTAAACCTTCCTTCATCTATATAACTATCTACATATAAATCAAGCTCTCCTTCTGTAAGATACTGACTTAAATCTACTAAAACCCCCATATTATCTACATAATAGGCTGTATCCGGATAGGCAGAAAAAATATTAGGCACATCATAAGCTCCCACTTTACCCTCAACAGCAGATATGACATTTCTCTCTAAGTCATTAACTGTACCTTGGCTAAAGCATTCAACGTGTATACCTTTTTCTGCTCCCTTTCCTTTATTAAATTTTTCTACAAGGCTATTAAAGGATTCTATTTGTTCACCATTATAATAATTCCAAACAGTTATGGAAACAGGGTTTTCCTTACTATAAAGGTCATCATTCTTTTTACAAGCACTTATCGAAAATAAAATAGCTGTCATTATAATTGATAGTACTAAACAATGTTTTTTCATACCTCGTAACCTTTCCTAAAATATTCCATAAAAATTCTATATATTTCATTTTATAATAGCCTAATCTATGTGTCAATATAACTATTTCCCATAATATTCCTTTGGTTATATTATATAAATGTTAGCTTACAATTATTTTTTTTAAAACTTTTACCCATATATCTATAATATATAATTATAGCTTAAAAACTAGAGTATTTATGTAGCATATTGATATAAAAAATACAATATATTACATATTATATACTAAATTGACAAAAAAATCCGTTACATAATTATGTAAACGGATTTTAATTTTTATTTATTTTTTATTCGCTCTAAAACGTATCTACCTATATCTGTAAGCTGATTAATATTCCAACTATGAAGACTATCTACATTACTTTTTATAAAGGAATAACCCTCATCTTTATTACTAAAGGACCAGTTTACCCAACTTATATTTTTACTATCTAAAAAGTCTAAAAAATTAGTAGTTTCTTCCCAATGAGTATCACTATCCTTTTTACTATCTAATCCCCACTCACTTACAAAAACAGGTATGCCACTTTCAATACCTCTAGTTATTTCATCAATGGCAAACTTACAGTCAGATACACCTGCGTAGTAATGGTAAGTATACATTACATTGTCATAGTTAATAGGATTTTTAATTACATCTGAAAGAGATGTACAGAAATTCGGTGTACCTACCAATATTATAGCATTTGGTGCGTATTTGCGTATAACAGGTATAATTTTCTTTGCATACTTCTCAATATCTTTATAGCTAGTATCACCGTTAGGCTCGTTGCAAATCTCATAAATAATACCCTTGTTATCACCATAACGTCTTGCTACTTCCTCAAAAAAGTCTATAGCCTCATCAATATTTTTGTTAGGGTCTTTATCTCTTAAAACGTGCCAGTCAACTATTGTATATAAATCTGCCTCCAATGAGTTTTCTATGGCAGAATACAACAACTTCTTGTTTAACTTAGGCTCTTCTAAATAACCGTCATTTTGCCCTACGTACATAGCTATACGAAATACATTTACACCATATTCCTTAAGAGTTTTTAACGCTCTATAGTTAGTATATTCAGGATACCAAGTAAGACCGTGACTACTAAGTCCACGAAGTACAACAGGGTTTCCGTTTTGGTCAACAAGCTGTGTACCTCTTACAGAAAGTCTACCGTATTCCTCAATACCACCTAAAAGACTTTTATCCATAATTTCATCTTTTAAGCTTTGATTTTGATTTTCAAGCTCTAAATTCTGAGCTAGTAGTACATCATTCTTGTTTTTAGCAAGAAAAACTAAAGATACAGAGGTTACAACCATAACCACAAGAAATATTAATAATGGGTACATAAATTTATTGCATACTCTAGTTTTTTTCATCAACACTATTCTCCTATTATATTTTTAAAAGTATCCTAATTTCCTTTAAAGCTGAAACCACTTTAAAATCATAAATTAATATAGGTTATGGGTTAATACCAAATCTTTTTAAGCATTCTTAACCCATACCCGCTTACTATTAATCTAGGATACCTTCTAATCTCACAGTATATTTTTCAAAGTATCTCTAACTCCTTTTGAAGCTGAAACCACTTGCCAGTCCTCAAGTTCATATAAATTGTCAGCTCTCATTGTTCCTTCTTTAATCTTTTTAACCCATATCAATTGCTTATCCATTTTAACACAAAATCTAGGTTCTGTTATTTCTCCTTCTATTGCCATATAGTGATAGTTGTAATCAACTATTTTTATAGCTTTACCATCAGAAGTAACTGTGTCCATATTAAGGAATATTCTAGGTAATTTTCTACTGGAGTTAACCATTGTAGAATTTCTTCTTTTAAAGAATATAGTTAAGTCTTTAATGGCAGTAGTTTTTATCTCACTTGCCAAAGTAGGGAATCTATCAAAAACTATCTGGTCGTAATCGCATCTATCTTTCATATCCAAAGGCTCAAGTTTTACGCTATACTTCCATTTATCCCCCGCTCTTGCAATATGAACAATACTTCCCTTAACATTTGCACTCCATTCACTGTCTTTAAGTTTAAAATCGCATACACCGTTTATAAACTCCGGAAAATCTAATTTAAATGCAAAGCCATTTTCAGAAATATCTGTTGTAATAGCCTTTACTGTTTCGCCACATCTTTCAAAATAAACCTCAACATCAGCATAAAATCTTTCAGAGCTTCTGTAATTAACTCTACCAAGCATAAAAAGTATTGACATCATTAAAAAATAGCTATTCATACAAAGCCAAAAAAGTACGATAACACCAAAATATCCGTTATATAAAATCATACCTTCAACAGTAAAGTATATGCCAAATATAGTTGCAATTAAAAGTATTATATGTGGTATAGAATATATAAGTTTTGCACTTTTAGCTGTCGTCTTAGTCTTGCTTGTGACAGAGAAATTATGCATTCTAACACCAAATGTTTCAGCCAAAATAGGTAGTAGCATATAAGGACAAAGTATAGTATCTACAATGTTACTCCACTTTTGGTCACGAATTTTACCCGACAGAACTTTAAGGGAATGATTATATATTAAATAAGATGGTAACCATATACATAATATACCTTTAACGTCTGTATCAACAACTAAAACACCGAAAACACTAAAAAGTATTGGTGACATAATATACACAATTCGTCTAAGGAAAGTCCACCAATAAAGAAGTGTAGCAAAGTAGCTTAGTTTTGTTAAAAATGGTAGTTTGCTCTTAAAAAAGCTTAAGCTACATATAGTTTGAACACAACCTCTACCCCAACGCTGACGCTGTCTTAAAAGGTTAGGGAAATCATCAGGTGCAAGTCCTGATGCCAAAACTTTCTTAACAGCATAACAGGAGTATTTTCTCTCTTGGATATCCATACCTGTTGCAAAGTCCTCTGTAATAGTGTGTGTTCTAATACCTCCAACTTCCTCAAGTGCCTGTCTTGATATAATAGTATTAGAACCGGCATAAATAGGTGAATTAGAGTTATTTCTACCTACGTTTACCTCTCTAAAGAAATAGTCTTGCTCGTTAGGTATACTATTTTCAGCAAAGAAATTAAATTGAAAAAGGTCAGGATTATAAAAACTTTGCGGTGTCTGAATAAACCCAATTTTATAATCAGGGTCTATTTCATCTTCACGTCTTTCTCTCCAAACTCCATTATCCTTTATCATTTTAGGCATAAAGAAATAAGGAACTGTTTCCATTAAGAAATTACTTCTAGGAATCATATCCGCATCAAAAGTTACTATAAGCGGAGAGTGTGTTTTAAATATGGCATTGTTAAGATTTCCAGCCTTTGCAAGTTTATTGTTTGCAAGTGGAAAATACCCTACTCCCATAGTCTTTGCAAGCTCTCCAACTTCAGCTCTGTTACCGTCATCACAAAGATATATATGTATCTTTGACTTGTCAGGGTAATGCATATGATTACAACCGTTTACAGTTTTTAAAAGCAAGTCACAGTCCTCACTATGAGTAGCAATAAGTATATCCACATCTGGGTAACTTTCTAATGGTATAACTGGTAATTCCGGCTCGTTATCGTGACTCATACACACATAGTGAATAACAGCCTCAAGCATACTTACAAGCTCAGATGAAAATAGACATACACCAGCAACAAAGGATACAATACCAGCTTTAAGTGGAATTGTAAAGAATAATCTCCAACCTATGTAAATAACCGAGGAAACCACCATAAGCCAAAACCATACTTTTTTATTATTCATACAAATTTTCACCTACTCACTTTCATATCGCAATACTAATTTTATGGAAATTACAAACACAGCTACAAAAACAACTGCCAAATGACTTCCATAGTTTCCTCTAGTAGCATTAATTAAAGATTCTGTATCTTCTAAAGACATAGCTTTAAACTGGTACAAGCTATCCATTCTGTTATAAAGCCAGTCTCCGTGCTTTGAAAGAACATTTAAAATTCTATCTATCTCTTCCTCATATGTGCGTGTATTACGATTTTCTGTACTATCTAAACCTGTACTTAAGTAATTACCGTAAACATAATAATATCCCCATCTTGCCCAGTCTCTATCTATAGCAGGGCCAAGATATTCTACTACATCATTTACAAATTTTTCTATAGATTCATCAGAAAGTATGGACTTTCTAAGCTCTTCATACCTTTCTATAATCTTTTTAGTAAATATAGGGTCTTTAAGCATTTTGTCAAACCAAGGAGCAGACTGAAAAGCTGTAGTATTAAGATTTGCAGAATTTCTCGGGTCATTGTCTATACCTTGGTCAAAATCCCACACAGGACCCATAGTAATTTTACCGCTATAATCCATATACATATAAGTTGAATTATATCCTGCATCATAGTTTAAAAAGAATTCGTTTATTATAAAATAGTCTACAAAAGAATCCATATCTATATACTGTCTATACTTTTCAAACTCGCTCCAGTCCTCTGAATATAAGGCTTTTTCAAATCTATCTATCTGATTTTGTATATTTTCAATACCCTTATCAGATATAATATCTTTATCGGGATACTCTATACCTATATATCCATAGGTTAAGCCATTTACAGTACCGTAGTTTTCCAACATAATGTCGTTTATATTGTATCTATCTCGGCGTAACAAAGCTGGTGTTATACTTGTGTTTTCAGAATAGCTAGGTAAATCAACTCTATTCTTACTTACACCTATCTTTTCAATCATCATATAGACACCCTCATACTTGTAGCCATTTTCATCTTTAAATAAGACTTCACAATACTTAGCATCTGGAGTATATGGCATAATCTGACTAGCAGTAGTATAGGCTAAGAAGTTTCTAATCAAAGATTTATCTATAAATGATACATTTAATATCCATTCACTTTCGCTACCCATACCTAGTATATTCTCTTTATTTGACTTACCCTTATCATCGATAAGTTTTAAAAGATACTGCTTCTTATCGTAAGTACCTGAAGAATTACCACGAATTTTTAACTTGCAAAGCGATGTTACTGTAGGGCTATCTTTAGGGGAATTAACACCATTTTTACCGTCAATTACCGTTATATCGCCATAGGCATAAGGGTCCTCATCTGTAATAACGTGATAGCCTTTCTCGTTATCCCACATAACACCTCTTTCTGGCTCCTGACCTTTGGTGTCAATTATCACAAGTGGCAAATTGCTTTTAAAATCTTCCCCAACAATAATTTCTTTATCTCCATAGTTTGTATATCCATCTCTGTTTGCGTTTGGCTTAGGATTAAAATCATCAGAAATAGTAATGGCCTTGCTAGATAAATCTGTGGTTTCTTCCACAGAAGGTTTCGGCATATCAGGGTATTTATACCTGTCACCCCTAAATAGATTCATAATTAAAACAAGTACAAATAATCCTGCTATGATAAGTAGAGAAATTTGCCAATGCTTTCTCATTTATCTACTCATCTCCTCATTTTGACATACTAAGTTAACACGATAAACACTTTCTATTTCACTAAGCATATCTATTGGATTTTTTTCATTTTTCTTGCTATCATTTATAAGTTTTGTTGAAAGCTCATATATGTACTCAATCTGTTCTTTTGAACGATTTGCAACTCTAAGTGTAGCCTTACCTTTGTACTGAACTAATACAGTTTCCTCAATTTTTCTAACGTCAACGTCACCTTTTGCGTGTATAATAAGTAAATATCTATCATTAGCCTTTACACTACCCATAACAAGCATAACTAAGAAAATCATACCTGTACCGATACAACATAAAGCATAATAAGAAACTCCACAGCAAATACCAACAGCTATACACCAAAATATATAAGCAGTATCACGAGAATCTTTTATTGCTGTTCTAAATCTAACGATAGATAACGCACCAACCATACCGAGTGACAATGCAATATTATTACCAATAACGTTCATAATCATAGTTGTTATAAGTGTCATCATAAGTAATGATACATTAAACCTTTGGCTATATACTGCACCAGAGTGTGAAAAACGGTATGACAAATATATAACTAAACCTAAAACTAAGGCTACTATCATATTCATACTAATTTGTCTAATAGATAACTCTTGTGTCATCATATCAGAATACTGCATAATAAATTCTTTCATAATTCTACTTCCTCCAAAAATAAATAAATTACTGAATTAACTCTCTTGACATTGTGTACTTGCTTACAGATAATTCTGAAGCATCAGCTAATTCAAGAGCACTTCTTATATTGCTTAAAAGAAAACCATTGTATTTAACCTCAAGAACAGGCTCAAATAAAACAGGTATGTAGGAAATATCTTTGTCAAAAAAGGCATTGACATTGCTACTTACACCTATATTAGAATCAAAAGTAACTCTTATATCATTACTTCTCTCCATAAAGGCAACTCTATGATATTCAATAATACATTTCGGTCTATAAAGCCCGCTTTCCAAAATACAATAAAGTTCATCTGTAAATTGAGTTTTTACATCTAAAAGACCACTGTAATTACCTTTTATCATTTCCTGCGCAACACTTTTAGGTATCCAAACAGTCTTTTTTCTCTGTACTGCACCTCTTTTTTCTTTCATCTCAAGTTTTACAGCATCATTATCCGGTGAATATATTCTAAGTCTAATCTTCTTCCTATACTCAAGACCGTTTAACTTATCCATATAATCATCATCATATATGCTGTCAAAATAAAGGGAACGTACAGGATAACCATCTAAATTGCTATGCTCATCAGCAGACATTATATAAGATAGCCTATCTATAAGCATACTTTTTTTAATATGCGTAATTCTAAACTTCTTTTCTGTTCTAACTACGTGAAATGAACTACTCAAAAAAACACCCCTTTATATTTTTAATATGTAGCCACTACTTAAGGTGGCAATTTATAAACTAAATCTTCTTCAATATAAATATATTCCATATAAAACGCCTCTTTATATTAAAATAGTTTTTTAACGCAAAAAACACAGGCATATCTCAGTCTGTGTATGTCTGCAAATTACCTATATTCAATTATTTATGTCAAAATAATACTTATTTTTCACTATTATGTAATATTATAATCTATTACATAGTTAAATTCAACCAGTTTTTGGCAAAATAATATTGTATATATTTTTTACTTAAGTTGTAACTTCAATAAATAAATGCTACAATAAATATAATATGAAGAAAGGAGCTTTATAAATGAGTAAAAAACATAAAATGTTTTCTATATGCCTTGTTATTATTCTAGTTATTGTGGGAATAGCAGGCTTTAATTACGCAAATAAAAATTATACTTCCAATACAGAAACTACAGTAACACCTATAACTACGTCACCTAAAACATCAGGTGCTTTAAAGGTTTCAGGAAATAAATTAGTTGATGAAAAAGGTAACCCTGTACAGCTTAGAGGTGTTAGTACTCACGGTATCGCTTGGTTTCCACAGTATATAAACGAAAATCTTTTTAAGGAATTAAAAACAGAGTGGAATGTAAATGTAGTTCGTTTATCTATGTATACAGCTGAATATGGCGGGTATTCTACCGGTGGCGATAAAGAAAGTTTAAAAAACTTAATAAGAAATGGTGTTAAATATGCCGAAAATCAAGATATGTATGTAATAATTGACTGGCATATACTTTCTGATGGAAACCCTAATACATATAAGGAAGATTCAAAAGAGTTTTTCGCTCAAATGTCAAAGGAATTTTCACAAAATAATAATGTAATATATGAAATATGCAATGAGCCAAACGGTAGTACTACTTGGTCAGAAATAAAATCTTATGCCGAAGAGATTATACCTATAATTAGAAGTAATGATTCTGATGCCATAATTCTTGTGGGTACTCCTAATTGGTCACAGTATGTAGGAGAAGCCTTAAAAAATCCTATTACTATATCAGATAATATTATGTATACACTCCATTTCTATGCTGGCACTCATAAAGAAAGCCTTAGAAATGAAATGGTTTCTGCTATAAATAATGGTTTACCTATATTCGTATCAGAATTTAGCATTTGTGATGCTAGTGGCAACGGTGCTATCGATTATAACGAGGCTAAAAAATGGATAGATACTTTAAATGAGCATAACATTAGCTATGTATCTTGGAGTTTATCTAATAAATCAGAAACTTCAGCTTTAATAAGCAGTAATTCAAATAAGACTTATGGTTTGTTGGAAAGTGATTTAAGTGATACTGGAAAATGGCTTTATAACATTCTTACAGGCGAAAACTCTCCTAATCCGGAAACAAATTTTGAAAATAATATAAATGATACACCTAGCGAAAATAATATTTCAGAAAATATTGTTTTGAATAATTCAAATGTTCAATACACTACAAAACTTGAAAATAGTTGGGTATCAAATGGAGAATATTTCTATCTATATCGCTTAAAACTTAAAAATATAGATAGTAATGACTGCTCAGGCTGGGAAATAACAATTCCTTTTAACGGAAATATAAAACTTTCTGATAACTGGTGTGGTAATTATACGGTAAATGGAAATACCTTAAAAATAACATCTGTTGACTATAACGGATATATAAAAGCCGGTGATACTATAGAAAATGTAGGTTTTATTGTAAGTGGAAATAGTGATTTAAAAATAACTGAATAATTTATTTAAAAGACGAGTGTATTGTACCTCGTCTTTTTTGCATTATTTGACATATTTTGGTATAATTTATCTCAATCACAATATAATTAGGAGGTATTTATATGAGAAAAACCATAGGTTTAAAAGTTAGTAACCCAAAAGATATTTATCTTATAGACAGCGAAAATATACATTCTATTTGGAAAGAATTACTTAACTTTGATAGTTCAAGCTATTTCTATGTATTTTATACAGAAAACTCACCAAATATAAATTACGAAGACTTAATTCATATTTCAAAATTTAATTATAAAATATCATATATTAAATGCTTTATAGGAAATAACGCTCTTGACTTCCAACTTGTATCATACTTAGGGTATCTTATAGGAAAATTTCCAGATACAAGGTATCATATAGTTTCAAGAGATAGTGGTTTTGATTCTGCATTAAATTTTTGGCAAAGAAAACATATTTCAATAGATAGATTAACTTTAACCACGCAAAATACACCTGTGGCATCTTTATTGGATAATAAGGATAATACATCAGCTATCCATATAATAGACAATCAATTTCGTGAGGAATTAAAGTTTATATTGCCTTCTGATTATCAAAATCAATTAGATTATATTATAGACTTTGCAAAAAAACGTAGAAAAAAACCATTAAATTCTATTTATGTAGAAATAATTAAAGTTTTTGGTACTTTAGACGGTCAAAAAATCTATAAAGTTTTAAAACCGTATATCAATAAATTAAATCAGTACGATTAAATTAAAATAAAAGTGAGGGTAATTAAACCCTCACATATCAAATATAAATTTAAAAACTATTGTATCGTATTAAAATTAATTTATATCATTTTATGTATACTATAATTCAAATCTAGTAGTATACTTTAAACTCCCATTTCTTTCCTAAGTTTATCTAACGTATCCGATATATATCCGTCTATCCCAAAGGACTTTTCTTTTATATCATCTGTAATATATACCTCACCTAGATTTACAGTAATATAAGTCGCATTATCTTCTTTCGCCACAATCCTCATTAACGGTGCTTTTATAAGTTGATTTCTCCAACCTATGCCCAGCTCAAGTACAACTAAATTTTTACCACTGTACTTATTTAAAAATTCATTACATCTGTTTATGGCATAAGCATCTCTTTAAGTTCATTTACAAGTATCTCTGTTACTGGAGTAAACACCTGATATTTCCGCCATATAACATACATCTTATTTTCTAAATTCGGAATTATCGGTCTAAAACAAAGTTCACTTTCCTTTGAAGTATCTAAAAGCTTATCAAATGTAAGCTCTATACCTAACCCCTCTTTTACAAAAACACCACCATTACCGGCAAGGTTAAATGTAGCCATAAGATTTAACTGTTCAGACTTTTCTCCGCACCAACGTGGCAAGTCAGCTTTTATTGACTGAACTGAACAAAATATAGGATAATCTACAAGGTCATCAATAGTTACACTATCCTTTTTAGCAAGAGGGCAGTCCTTTCTCATAACTGCGCCCCAAGTGTCAAACTCCGGTATTTCAAGATAATTATACTTTGATAAATCCGGAGGTTCTACTATAAAAGCTATATCAAGCAAGCCCTTATCAAGTTTTTCTGTTACCTGTTCCGTACCACCACTTGTTATATGATATGTAATATTCTTATAATTTCTATTTAAGTTTTTTACCGCTCTTGCCAAATATTTTATAAGGTGAGATTCTGCTGCCCCAATATAAATATCACCACCGGCAAACTCATTCATATTTTTAAATTCATTTTCTATTTTATCAGCCATAGTCACAAGGTCCTCTGCCCTTTTTCTCAAAAGCATACCCTCATCAGTCAAAGATACGCTAGAGCTACCTCTCTTAAAAAGTTTTTTACCTAATTCCTTTTCTAAATCTTTCATCTGCCTTGAAAGCGTAGGCTGTGTAACGTGAAGTCTTTTAGATGCCCTTGTTATATTCCCCTCTCTCGCAATTTCAAGAAAGTATCTTAAAACTCTTATTTCCACAAAATCACCTCTAAAGTATTATAATCGCAATGATATTACTATTAGGCATATTATATCATAGAATATAGGTATTAGACATTTTACATATGAAGAATATAATAAAGTTAAGAGGTTAAGTATTAATTATCTTAAAAACTTAATAGACTGTGGGTTTATAGAATTTTTTTCTAATAAATGTATGAGGTATGTATAAATGTGTTAAAGGTATATATTATCCTATTTATAAACCTTATACAGTTGAAAGTTAAATTTATTATCTTGATTTTTTAATATATCAGCTAAAAAACATTTACAGGAGGAAACATATATGTCAAAAAATATTTTAATAATAAGCACAAGTCTTAGAAATAACAGCAATTCAGAAGCTTTAGCAGAAGCCTTTATGGAGGGTGCAAAATCAGCTGGAAATACTGTTTTGAAGGTTACTTTAAAAAATAAAACAATAGCTTTTTGTAAGGGCTGTCTTGCCTGTTTGCAGAAAGGGCAATGTATTATAAATGATGATGCCAACGAAATAGTAGAAAAAATGAAGTCAGCTGATGTTATCGTTTGGGCAACACCAATATATTACTACGAAATGACGGGACAGATGAAAACATTAATGGATAGAGCCAACTCTTTATATGGGTCTGACTACTCTTTCAGAGATATTTACTTACTTTCATCAGCTGCTGAAGATGAAGAAGATACAGACAAAACAGCTTTAAACAGCTTAAACGGCTGGATTGATTGTTATGAAAAAGCTCGCTTTGCAGGTAAAGTTTTTGCAGGTGGAGTAACTTCACCTAACGAAATACAAGGACATAAGTCTTTAAAAGAGGCATATGATATGGGAAAATCTATAAAGTAAAAACTTATAGCTATTGTTATAGCACTATGCACAGGTTGTTCAAGTGCTGTAAATAACACAGATAATATTGTTTACGCTTACATATATGAAAGTATTTTATAAATAAACTTAGAAGATAATTCTTCTGCCAACGCCTTTTTAGAACATCTCAAAGAAAATCATATTGTAGTCGATATGTCAGACTATGGTGGATTTGAAAAAGTTGAGGATTTAGGATTTAACTTACAAAAAAACGATATTAATATAAATGCTACTTCAGGTTATGTAATATTACAGATTTATAAAGCAAAAAAGTACCCTATTAATTTTAATAGAGTACTTTTTTATATTAAATTAATCTTCTATTTTATAGGTATCTAAAAGTATTTTAGAAATACCTTTATACATCTTTATTATCTAAATTGATTATTAGAATTAACTATTTCTATAAGTCGTATATTAGAATTTTTACCCATAAAACCAATTTTTTTATTGTTCCTATTTAAACTTATAGCTTCTTTAGGACAATGACTTATACAAGCCCCACAATTTTCACAAATCAAATTACCTACATTATCCAATAAATTATGGTATGCTCTTTGATTATAAATACTGATACAACCTACAGGGCAAACTCTTTGACAAATACCACAACCTACACATTCATCACTAACTTTATATACATACTCACAATATTTTTTATTTTTATTAAAAAGCCTTTTACTGTTTTTTTTAAACTTTTTCCTATTCGATATATCATCTCTAATTTTATTTATACAATGGTCAAATTCATATTCCGGCTCGAAAAACTTATTTAAAAATATAGTAATATCATTTATATAATCAGCTTTCTTACCTATACTATAAAGAAAATCTTCCATTGATGATATATCAACACTACACTTATCTCTATGTGTAAGTATAATGTAAAAATACTTTGTATCAAAATTGGCTTTCTCTAAAAATTTCTTAACTAATCTAGGTATTTCATAATCATAAATAGGACAAACAATACCTATAGTATCATCTTTAAAGTTGCAATAACCTTGTATTCTTGTGGAATACTAAATATATTTTCTTCCAAACTCTTTGCAACGTACATACTGTTACCTGTTGCTGTAAAGTAAAAAACCATATATCCTCCACATATAAATTTATATTATTAATCTATTCTATGCCCTAAAATAAATTTAATAATAGCAAGGTCATTGTGGTCAATTATTTCACTTTTTCCAGTATCTAATGTATCAATCTTTTTCATATCATCATCAGAAAGTTCAAAATCCCATATATTAATATTCTCTTTAATTCTATCAAGATGAACTGATTTAGGTATAATAGAAACTCCACGCTGTACATTCCATTTTAAAGCAACTTGAGCCGGTGTCTTACCATATTTATCCCCTATTTCCTTTAATACTGGGTGATTAAATATATTGTGCTTACCCTCTGTAAGAGGACCCCAAGCCTGTGGCTGACAGCCATATTCTTTCATAACCTCTATTAAATCATACTGAGAAAAGAATGGGTGTAACTCTACCTGATTTACCATAGGTTTAACATCTACAACTTCAGCAAACTCTGTAAATCTGCATTTATTAAAGTTTGAAACACCTATAGCACGAATTTTTCCCTCTCTGTAAAGCTCCTCTAAAGCCTTCCAAGCCCCGTAGCTATCTCCGTATGGCTGATGTAAAAGATAAAGGTCTATATAGCTAAGGCCAAGCTTTTCAATAGATTTTTCAAAACCAATTTTAGCCTTTTCATAGGAATAATCCTGTACCCAAAGTTTGGTTGTAATAAAAAGCTCTTCTCTTGTTACAATACCCTCATCTATAGCCTGTTTTATCGCCTCTCCAACAGCCTCCTCATTTAAGTATGATGCAGCTGTATCTATAAGTCTGTATCCAGATTTTATAGCATTTAAAACTCCATTTTTACACATTTCTTTATCTTCTATTTGAAAAACTCCATACCCCTCAAGTGGCATTTTAACTCCATTACTAAGTTTCAATACTTCCATAAAAAATACCTCCTTAAATATTAATTATATAAATAATTATAAGTCCAGTATTTATGAAAAGTACAATATATATATTAAATACTACTATTCATATTTGAATAGTTATATAATTAATTTGAGGTGATACTATGGACAATATAAATCAGTTGGAACACTTAATAGCATTTCATAAATATGGTACGCTTTCAAAGGCATCAGAAAATCTTCATATATCTCAGCCATCTCTAAGTAGGAGTATGCAAGCATTAGAGGAAGAACTTCAAGTACCATTATTTAATAGATATAAAAACAAACTTACATTAAATAAAAATGGAAAATTAGCTGTTGAGTATGCTATAAAAGTTATTGACCAACTTAATGATATGAAGTCAAAAGTTAGAAACTTTGATAAAATGAATAAAACAATAAATATAGGTAGTTGTGGACCTATGCCAACCCTTACACTTATACATATGCTATCAAACAATTATCCAGAAATGACTATATCTAACGAAACTAAAGGTATTACTAAACTTATTGACGGTCTTAAAAATGATGTATATCAAATAATCATTTTGCCCTACGAACCTAAAACTGATGAAACATTAGTTTATAAAGCAATAGGTGAAGAACACCTTATGTTTTCGCTACCAAAAAATCATAGACTAGCAAAAGAAAAAAGTTTATATCTATCAGATATAGATGGCGAAAATATGATTGTAATGCCAAATTTAGGTTTTTGGCGTGATATTATTGACGAAAAAATGCCAAATTCAAGATTTTTAGAACAGACCGATAGATTTTCTTTTGAAGAACTTGTTCAATCATCAGTTTTGCCATCTTTTGCATCAACTTTATCTATTTCGGATAATTATCCACCTAGCGATAGAGTTAATATACCTATATTGGACCCAGAAGTTAATGTTACATTTTATGCTGTAACTAAACGTATAAATTTAAAC
>JADIMX010000049.1 GCA_017694425.1 Candidatus Fimicola merdigallinarum | reverse complement strand
ACACCTCTGAGGCTCGTCGGCAGCGTCAGATGTGTATAAGAGACAGATTATAGACTTTAAATTATCATTGTAGTATACTTTAAAAGAATATTATTTAGGGAATTGGAGCGTTAAAAAAATGATAGACGGTTTCAGCATAAAGTATAAAAATGTTTATTTTATAGGTATAGGTGGAATAAGTATGTCTGGTCTTGCAGAAATACTTAAATCAAGAGGTGTAAATGTAGCCGGAACTGATATGAAAATATCAGACACAACAAAACACTTGGAAAACTTAGGAGTTAAGGTTAATATAGGTCACAGCAAAGAAAATATAACAAAAGACTTTGACCTTGTTGTTTACACAGCAGCCGTAAAGGAGGATAATCCAGAACTTTTAAAAGCTAAAGAGCTTTCAATAGATATAATGGATAGAGCCGAGCTTTTAGGCCATATTATGGCAGATTACGAAAATTCAGTTGCTGTTTCAGGTACACACGGAAAAACTACAACAACTTCAATGGTTTCTGAAATATTACTCTGTGCAGATACAGACCCAACTATTTCAGTAGGAGGAATACTACCATCAATAGGAGGAAACACAAAGGTTGGTTCTTCAAAATACTTCGTTGCGGAGGCTTGCGAGTATTTCGACAGCTTTTTAAAATTTAATCCTCTTGTAGGTATAATTTTAAATATAGAAGCTGACCATTTAGACTACTTTAAAACTTTTGAAAATGTAAAAAAATCTTTCCATAAATTTGCTATGAGAATACCAAAAAACGGTACTTTAATAGTAAATGATGAAATAGAAGATGTGGATATTTTAACTAAAGACTTAAACTGTAAATTTGAAACATACAGTACTAAAAATAGCTCTGCAAATTGGTTTGCAAAAAATATAATTCACCACGAAAACGGAAAAAATACTTTCACAGTATGCCACAACGGCGAAGACCTTGGCGAAGTAACACTAAATATCCCTGGAGAACATAACATAAGCAATGCTCTTGGGGCTTGTGGTGCAACTTTCTCCCTTGGAGTGCCATTTGAAAAAATAGCACAGGGGCTTATGAACTACGGTGGTACAAACAGAAGATTTCAGCGTAAAGGAATGTTTGACGGTGTAACTGTAATTGACGATTATGCCCACCACCCAACAGAGATAAAAGCGACTTTAACAGCAGGAAATAATGTAAAACACAACAGACTTTGGTGTGTATTCCAGCCACACACTTACACAAGAACATATAACCTTTTTGATGAATTTACAGAAGCCTTTGATGATGCAGACAAAATAATTATAGCTGATATATACGCAGCTAGAGAGAAAGATACAGGGCTTGTAAATTCAAAAGCTCTTGCCGATAAAATTAAGGAAAAAGGAAAAGACGTAACTTATATAGGCAGTCTTGATGATATTGTAAAATACCTTAAAAAAGAATGTAAAGAAGGTGACTTGTTGATAACTATGGGAGCCGGAGATGTTAACACAGTAGGAGAAAGACTTGTATCCGGTGAGTTATAAACATTATCCACATACTTATAAACATACATTCGGTTATTAACTTAATAAATTTTAAAAATAAAAGCCTTGATTTTTCAAGGCTTTTTTAAATATATATATTAAACTTTTATATTCTTCACAGTTTTAATAACTTTATCAACATAGTTTTCCACAAGTAGATACAATATCTATTTGTGATAAGGCTCATTTTTACTTATCTTTATAGCTCTGTAAATCTGCTCAAGAAGAATAACTCTCATCATTTGGTGTGGAAAAGTCATTCTAGAAAAACTAAGGTAATAGTTGGCTCTGTCTAAAACTTCTTTAGAAAGACCTAAAGAACCTCCTATAACAAAGTATATGTGGCTAACACCTCTAACTGTTGTCTTTTCTATAAACTCCGAAAGCTCCTCAGAACTTAAATTTTTGCCATTTATAGCAAGGGCAACACAGTACCCGTCAGACTTTATATTTTTAAGTATTCTTTCCCCCTCTTTTCGCTTTACTATCTCCTCCTCAGAGGCACTCATAGTTTCAGGGGCTTTCTCGTCTGGGACTTCAATTATCTCAAGTTTTACATACTTGCCTAATCGCTTTGAATACTCGTCAATGGCCATATTCCAATATTTTTCTTTAAGTTTTCCAACGCATATTATAGAAATTTTCATATTTCACCTCAAAGTATAACAGGACAACTATTGCTATAACGTGATGCCATATCCATTTTAAGATATGTTCCCACCTGAATATCGTTTTCATTCAAAATACCTTTAACTGTTTCATAGGCAAGGTGTGGCTCGTTATTCTCATCACTTAAATGACCTAAATATATATGTTTAAGTTTATTATCCATTATCTCGCATATAAGTTTACCTGCTGTTTCATTTGATATATGACCCATATCCCCAAGTATTCTCTGTTTTAAAGCCCAAGGATAAGAACCACATTTAAGCATATTTACGTCGTGGTTAGACTCCAAAAGTATAACATCAGAACCACTTATATTTTCACGCACAGTGTCTGTAATATGACCTAAATCCGTTGCTATAGTCATTTTAAAGTCTTTGGCAAAAACACTAAAGCCTACTGGCTCTTTTGCATCGTGTGGTATCTCAAAAGGCATAACACACATATCATTTACAACACAGCTTTCACCACTATATATTATCTTTCGATTTTTTCTGGAAATCTCACCTATAGAGTTTTCCATAGCCTCCCACGTTCCTTGAGTAGCGTATATAGGTATATCAAACCTTCTTGATATTATACCTGCACCTTTTATATGGTCGCTATGCTCGTGAGTTATAAAAAGTGCATCAACACTACTTCCGTCAACCTTTAATATATCAAGACCCTCTTTTATCCTTTTACCACTAAGACCTGCATCAAAAAGTATATTTGTACTATCTGTTCCGGCATATACACAGTTTCCACTACTTCCACTTGCTATGGGACAAAATCTTACAGACATTAAAATAACACCTCCTTTTAGCTAACTATAAAAAATCGCTGAAACAAAAGGTTTCAGCGACACAAATTAATCTACTTTAACTCTCTTTATATCAGCACCAAGACTTTTAAACTTATGTTCAACGTCCTCATATCCTCTGTCAATATATTTTACATTGCTAATCTCTGTTACACCCTCTGCCGCAAGTCCAGCTATAATCATAGCAGCACCAGCTCTAAGGTCTGTGGCACTTACGCTGTTACCTGTAAGTTTTTTAACACCCTGTATCTTAGCAATTCTACCGTCTATTGAAACATCTGCACCAAGTTTTTTAAGCTGGTCAACATACTGATATCTATTATCCCATACATTCTCAGTTATTATATTTTCTCCCATACAAACAGTTAAAAGAGCTGCCATCTGAGGCTGTAAGTCTGTTGGGAAACCTGGGTAACTCATAGTTTTTACGTTAACATTTTTTAAAGGCTTGTCTGAAATAACCCTAATGCTATCGTCACCCTCCTCTATTGTCACGTTCATCTCGTCAAGTTTAGCTGAAAGAGAATCCATATGTTTAGGTATAATGTTTTTTACAACAACATCACCACCTGTAATTGCAGCAGCTATCATATATGTACCTGCTTCAATCTGGTCTGGGATTATTGTGTACTCTGCACCGTGTAATTTTTCAACACCTGTAATTCTAATTACGTCTGTACCTGCACCTTTTATATTCGCACCCATAATATTTAAGAAGTTTGCTGTATCCACAACGTGTGGCTCTTTAGCAGCATTCTCAATTATTGTTGTACCCTCAGCAAGACAAGCAGCAAGCATAACATTTATAGTAGCACCAACGCTAACTTGGTCCATATAAATTGTAGCTCCTGTAAGTTTTTCAGCACTAAGTTTTACAGCATCTTCAGTAACAGTAACCTCTGCACCTAAGGCTTTAAAACCTTTAAGATGAAGGTCAATAGGTCTTGAACCGAAGTTGCAACCACCAGGCATAGAAACCTCAGCTTTTTTAAATCTGCCTAATAAAGCACCTAAAAGATAGTATGAAGCTCTAATCTTTTTAACTTCGTCATATGTAGCACTTACGTTTTCAAGATTTCTACTATCTATTTTAAGTGTATGTTTATCTAAAAATTCGCACTTTATACCCATTTTTTCAAATGTGTTAAAAAGGCTTGTAATATCCTCAATGCTAGGTAAATTATCTATTATACATATATCATCAGCCATAATAGCTGCTGGTAAAACAGCTACTGCTGCGTTTTTAGCTCCACTTATGCTAACTTCACCAAAAAGTTTTTTCTGACCATTAATAATCAGTTTATCCATTAATAACTCAAATCCTTCCAATTTTTTATCCCAACGAAACGGGCTGATTCAAATAAATTTATTATACATCAAAAAAGCCCTAAAAAAGGCTTTTATAAAAATTAAAAATTAAATTGTTACTTTAAGCATTATACCACTAAAATATAAAACAATAAAGAGTTTTTTGTCTATATAAGTACAAAATGGATTTTAGCTCATTTTTTTTGACTAAAACCCATTTTTTTTATTAATTTTCAATAATAATTTATCTAAAAAACACTTATTTAACTTTGTTAGTGTATGCGTTAACCATATACGGTTTTTCATCATCTATTGTATATATAAAGTAGTATGGCACAAGTTTAGATGATGAGCTATATTCAGACACATCATTAGACTGATAATCGTAACAAATTTCTATTTTATCAATAGTAATACTTTTACCAACATAATCAGAAAGTGTAAAAATAGCCTCATCTCCGCCGAAAATCTCACTTTTATCACCGGTGTATCCGTCAATATCGCAGTATTCTATATCAATACTTTTAACACCGTTTTTATTTACAAAAATCTCATATCGGCTAGGGTAAATAATATGCCCTTTATATTTTTCACAATAAATGAACTTATAGCCTTCATCAGTTTCAATAGTATCTAAAAGAGAAAATCTATTTGACCTGCCCTCTATATCGTAAATCATATTGTCGGCAAATTCTATGGCTTTTTTTGAATTAAAGTTTGAATTTTCACTATATTCTTGATTATACTCAATATTAATTTTATTACCCTTATAAGCTACCGTCTTTTTATTACTTCTAAGTATATTTTTATCAAACTCAACAGATATTTTTATATCCTCATTTTCAAAAAACTTCTTCTCTATAAAACTCCTATTAACACTTACAGGTTTTACGCTTATTTTCTCTAAAGGCAAAATTTCGTCAGGTATATCTGTATAAAGATATACACCTCTTTTAGATAAAACTTCAATGGCATACTTTTCCCTGTCAGGTGTTATTTTATAAATTTTACTCTCCCTAAAATTAGCAAAAAATAGAAAAGCATTTAACATAACAAGTATTATAATAACTGTCTTTTTAGCATTATTCCAGTCCATAACCCCTCCTACTTTTCGCTTTCAACCGAATACATTTCACCGTCTATAGTAGTAAACCACTTAAGTTTTAAATTATCTCTGCCACTTATGTAATATCCAAGTTTTATATCGTCAACATTAGTTATAACGCTTTCCTCACTATTTTCATATCGCATCATAACAGTTTCGTCTAAAGCACGTATAAATTCCTTGTTTGCTACAGCTGTTTTCGTATCTTTCTCATAGTTGTAAGCAATCCTTCTATATTTTCTCACGCTATTGTTTTTAACACTTATCTCCAAACAACAATCCATATTTGTCATACCCATAAGTATCTCCGAAGGAATAAGAGGTAAGTTATTAACAGTATAGTTAAAACAGAAAACAATTTCGTCACCATTTTCTTTCCAGTCCAAAAGATATATGTCCGTTTCTAACTCCTTATCCCTTTCCATAAAACTTTTGGCAGTAGAGTATGCCGTTATAAAACTTTGGTTTACATCTTTATCTACTGGTTCATAGTTATAGTATTCAATAAGACCATTGTTTGTATATTTTACAACAGTATTGTCATCACTAAAAAGATAACTACCGGTTTTATCTGTTTCACTCCACTTCAAAGTACCACTTTCAAAAAACTCATCTATATAATTTTCAAGGCTGTTTAAAGAAAACTCGCCATTAATCTCAAAAGGATTTACCCTTTTAACTATATTGTAATTAAGTTTATTATCTGGCCACTGTGGAACGAATATATCATCAGAAAATATATTAAACCCACTTTGCTTTGTAGATATGTAAGTTATACTATTATCAAAATTTTGACTATTTTCTATAAGGTCATAAAGCTCCTTTGAAACTCTACTTTTTTTAACATTATACTTAAACTCTTGATTATTTACAGTATCTATAAAAGATATATCCACATTTGAGCTGTAATCCATTTGAGGATATATAAAAATAGTATCAAAATAAAAATCAGTTTTTGCGTCGAAACTCTTTTCAAATCCACTCAAAAACTCATTAGAATTTACACTACCACTATACTTAAATATAAGGCACTTAGGCGAAAGAAGTTCATTCCAGTCAACACTTCTTCTCTCAACAAAATCACCTTTTGAAACAATTTCAGAAATAGCTCTGTTACCCATAGTGTATATACCTGTCTTGTCAGCACTTGCATAAAATCTATAAAACTTTTTATTACCATAACCAGCCACTATCTCCTTAGGCTCAAGTATATACCTTTCACCACTATAAGTCTTATCGTCACCACCTATATTCACAAAAGCAGTATAAAAAAAGTTATGGCTACCGTTATTGTTAAGCCATAACTTTCCTGTTTGTAATACGGCAGTTATGACCAAAGCAATGATTGTAATATTTAAAATCCTGCTAAGCTTCATAATTATCACCGTCAAATTAATATCTTGATACCTTAGAGCTAATGCCAGGTATACTCACTCCTGTTTCAAGTTCTTTTTTAATCTGTCTATTTTTTCTTTTTATGACACATTGACCAGAACTTGATTTTTTACCTTCTTTCTCTGCAACAACAGATACTACATTTTCACCTATTTCCAGTTCAACAGTCTGACTAAATAAGCCAACCGGACCTACCTCTATTTGGTAGCTTGCATAGTTATTTAACACACCACTTGCATTTTTCTTGCTAAGTGTTATTGAAATTAAAGAACCGCTCTCACTAGAACCAGTAATAGTTCTCGTCTTATCGAATGTAGACTCTGTATTCCCAAGTTCAATTCCACTTGTAACAGCGAATTCAACTTTGTTAGAAGAAATTTGGTCTGCATAAACGAAGGTTGGAGCAATTAATACAAACATTAAAACAAAAAATCCAATAAATTTATTTTTCATTATACAGCCTCCTTCCTTTTTTACGTCTATATTCAAGACTATTGTAAATATTATAAAACAGTAATGTTACATTTATGTTACATTCGCCTTACGTTTGAATTACATTGCATTTTTAGTATAAATTTAGTTTATCACTCTAAATTTTTATCGTCAATGCCCTTAAAATTTTTATTAAACCACATAGTCATAGCAGTACCTTTTCCGTACTCACTCTCAACTGTTATCTTACCTTGATGTATCTCCATAATCTCTTTTGCTATAGCAAGTCCAAGACCTGTACCACCCATAGCTCTACTTCTAGCCTTATCCACACGATAAAATCTTTCAAATATCCTTGGCAGGTCATTTTTCGGTATGCCCATACCTGTATCCTTAACTGTGAGTTTGTAATAATTGTCGTCTTCCTCTATAAATATTTTTATACAAGCCTTATTTTGACTATACTTTATAGCATTAGTTATTATATTATTTATAACTTGACCTATTCTGTCCCTGTCGGCATATACAAACACATCTTTGTCATAAGGTACGAAATATAAATTTTGCTCCTTAGCCTCTGCGTGAATTTTATTCTGTTTAACAGTTTCAGATATATATGAATTTAAATCTATCTCTGTTACAGAAAGCTGAATCTGTTTATTGTCAAACCTAGAAAGCTGTAAAAGGTCACGGACAAGAAAAGCCATTCTGTCAGCCTCATTATTTATTATACCTAAAAACTCCATAGCTATCTCCTCATCTAAAACAGCACCGTCCATAAGTGTTTCGGTATAACTTTTAACTGTTGTAAGAGGAGTTCTAAGCTCGTGAGAAACATTTGCCACAAACTCTTTACGCATATCATCAAGTTTTTTAGCCTCTGTAATATCCTGTAAAACAACGACAATACCGTCAATTATATCTTTATCCCTGTAATAAGGCGTAAAGTTTGCAGTTATAAACTTCTCCCCAATAGGAAATGTCACTTTTTTAGATGGTTCTTTGTTTATATCTAAGTATATTCCTGAACTTAAATCAAACTTCTTTATAAACTCCGTAAAACTCATATTAAAGTCGCTAATCTCAAGCATATCCATAGCAACACTATTTACGTGTATAAGATTTCCCAAACTATCGTAGGATATAACACCGTCACTCATATTGTGAAGTATTATCTCAAGTTTGTTCTTCTCATTTGATATGATTTTTATATTCTTATCAAGCTCACTAGACATATGGTTAAAACTTTCTGTAAGCTGACCTATCTCATCATTAGACTTAACCTTAACTTTCTGATTAAGATTACCTGTGGCAAGAAGTCTAGCCTTTGATGTAAGCTCCAGTATAGGCCCTGTTATGGTCTTAGCAAATATATAACCCATAAATATTGTTAAAGCCAATGCCAAAAATACAGCTATAAAAATAGTTCTTCTTGTCTGGTCAAGACCTGACTTTATATCACTGGCATCTATTCTTGAAAATATAACGTACTTTACATTACCATCACTATCTAAAACAGGTGAGGCATAGCTTATCCAGTACTTAGCAAGACCTGATGTATCTGTACTTCTTTTAAATATATCAAAACATCTCTCCCCTGCAAGGGCAGATATTACAGATGAGTTTCTATACTGTGGAAAAGGCTCAGAAACAACAGATGTTGATGCTATTGTGTTTCCCTGCGAATTTATTATATTTCCTTGAGTATTTGAAATACTAGAGCCACCTTGAGAAAACTTTAAAAGCTCCTCTTGAAAATTATCCTCGTTACCACCAGAAATAACTTGTTCATTAATTCTTTCTGTATAAAGCTCAAGCTGTGTTTTTGCCTTATCCTCCTCTATATTCTGAAGTCTTAAAAGAATATAGCTACCACTTACAATCATAACAATAAGAACAAGCCCTAAATACATTATTATAAGTTTATATTTTATACTCTCTTTTATATTCATAGTAGTAAAGCTCCAAAATTAACTATTGAAATAGTACCCAACGCCTCTTTTTGTAAGTATGTACATAGGTTTACTTGGGTCATCTTCTATTTTCTCCCTTAAACGTCTAATAGTTACGTCAACAGTTCTTACATCACCAAAATATTCATAACCCCAAACTTTTTCAAGTAATACCTCCCTAGAAAAAACTTGAGCCTTCTTCTGTGCAAGGAATTTTAAAAGCTCAAACTCTCTAAATGTAAGGTCTATAACAGAGCCATCTTTAATAACCTCATACTTATCAAGGTCTATAACTAACTTGCCAAACTCAAGAGTATTAGAAGGAGTGTTTTCTTCCTTGCTCACAACTTCATACTTTCTAAGGTTAGCCTTAACTCTAGCCATAAGCTCACGAATACCAAAAGGCTTTGTAACATAGTCATCTGCACCAAGCTCAAGACCTAAAACCTTGTCGACCTCCTCTGCCCTTGCCGTAAGCATAATTATAGGTATAGAAAGCTTTTCCCTTATTCGCTTGCAAGCCTCATAACCGTCAATTTTAGGCATCATAATATCTAAAAGTATAAGGTCTGGGTTTTCGGTAAAGGCTTTTATAACTCCCTCCTCACCGTCACCAGCAGTAATAACCTCATACCCCTCTTTTTTCAAATTAAATTTTATAATATCAGCAATAGCTTTTTCATCATCAACAACGAGTATTTTTTTGCTCATAATTACCTCCAAAAGTTTAATACAAGGCTTATTTATTAATTATATATATTATACTAAATTAAACCCCCATTGTAAAACTAAGCACT
>JADIMX010000048.1 GCA_017694425.1 Candidatus Fimicola merdigallinarum | reverse complement strand
ATTATAAGCCGATAAAAATATATAGTTCGGTGCTATAATTTATAAATTTTCTAAAATATAATGAAATCTTATTAGTTTAGATTATTATATAATTTATCTAATAATGTAAGCTATATCAAAAAAGCTGTGCTTTGTGATATAATTAAATAAGAAAGGTGGTGTTATTATGAAATGTAAAGGTATTATAATCAAGCTAGTTGCTGTTTTAACAGTGGTATTGTCTATCGGTGTTACAGCTTATGGCCATTGTATGAGAGATTATAGAGCCAACTTTGGAAATAGTGGTGTTTGTCAAAATACTTGCCAGTATAACTGCCGATATCAAGATTGTGTTAATGGCAGTGTATGTCAGTATAACAATGTTTATTCAAGACAGTATTTAGGCCACCACAGAGGACATAATACAAACTATTCATATAACTCATACAACCACCATAACGGTCATTACTATGGCTATTAATGAAAAGAGGTAGGGCTTAAAGCCTTACCTTTTTTGTAATATATATTTAGAGGTGAATGGTATGAAAATTGAACATATTGCAATGTATGTAAATGATTTAGAAGTAGCTAGAGAGTTTTTTATAAAGTATTTTGACGGTAAGTCAAATACTATGTATCACAATAAAAATACAGGCTTTAAATCTTATTTTATTTCTTTTGATGATGGTTCACGTCTTGAGATTATGAGCAAAGACAACGTGGAAAATATAGATAAAAGTGCTGAATATATGGGGTATACTCACATTGCTTTTAGTGTAGGTAGTGAAGATAAAGTAAATCAGCTTACAGATAAATTGAAAAATGATGGTTATAAGGTTTTAAGTGGGCCTAGAACTACTGGTGACGGATATTATGAAAGCTGTATTTTTGCTTTTGAGGGGAACAGAATAGAGATAAATGTATAATTATTAAATAGAAATGAGTTAACATAATGGATAGATTAGAAATATATGAGTATTTGAAAAAACTTAATATATGGTATGAAATAACAGAACACGATGCTGTTTACAATATGTTGCAGATAACAAATATTGAACTTCCATATCCTGAGGCAGAGGGGAAAAATCTTTTTGTTCGAGATGATAAAAAGCAAAATTACTATTTGATAACAGTAAAAGGCAATAAAAAAGTTAACCTAAAGGAATTTAGGAAAAATAATAATACAAGACCTCTTTCTTTCGCATCTGAAGATGATATGATGTCTATTATAGGTTTACCGTCTGGCTCGGTTACACCTTTAGGTGTTTTAAATGATAAAGAAAATAGAGTTAAAGTTTTTATTGATGAGGAATTTATTACTTCATCGGGATTAATAGGAGTACACCCAAACGATAATAGGGCTACTGTATGGCTAAAGGTAGAAGATTTAATTGATATAATAAAAAAGAATGGAAATACAGTTAATATAGTAAAAATATAAAATTTAATAATATTATCCTTGCAAAAAGCACAGAATAATGATATATTAATAAACAGTCTTTTTTAGACAATACTAACTTTTAGCCGAATTTAAAAGCATATTTGCGGTTATATATTTTGTGTGTAGTTTATTATTGTATTATGCTTTTTCGATTTGGCTTTTTTATAAATCGGAAAGGAAAACATAAATGGAAACTTTAAAATTTGAAGAAATGAATTTATCTGCTGAGATATGTCGAGCAGTTGCCGATATGGGCTTTGAGGAGGCAACTCCTATACAGTCACAGGCAATATCAGTAATTATGGAAGGTAAAGATGTTATCGGTCAGTCACAGACTGGTACAGGTAAGACAGCTGCTTTTGGTATACCTTGTCTTGAGATGATTGACCCAGAAGACAGAAAACTTCAGGCTGTTATTCTTTGCCCTACTAGAGAGCTTGCCATACAGGTTAGTGATGAATTTAGAAAACTTCTCAAGTACAAAGATAGCATAAGAGTTGTGCCTATATATGGTGGACAGCCAATAGATAGACAGATTATGGCACTTAAAAAGGGAGCACAGGTTATAATCGGTACTCCAGGTAGAGTTATGGACCATATGAAACGCCGTACTCTTAAAATGGAAACTGTAAAAATGGTAGTTCTTGATGAGGCAGACGAAATGCTCGATATGGGATTTAGAGAGGATATTGAAACTATCCTTGTTAAAATACCTAAAGAAAGACAGACAGTTTTATTCTCTGCCACTCTTTCAAAAGAAATCCTTGATATTACAAAGAGATTTTTAACAGAGCCTGAATATATAAAAATTATAAGAAAAGAGCTTACTGTACCTAATATCGACCAAATATATTTTGATGTTAAAGAGAGAACAAAACTTGATGCCCTTACACGTCTTATTGATATGCACAACCCAAAACTTTCTATTGTATTCTGCAATACAAAGAAACGTGTTGATGAGGTTGTAGAGCTTTTACAGAGTAGAGGTTACTTTGCTGAAGGTCTCCACGGTGACCTTAAACAGCCACAGCGTGACGTTGTAATGAAAAAGTTTAGAAATGGTACAATAGAGATACTTGTTGCCACAGATGTTGCAGCTAGAGGTATTGACGTTGATGACGTGGATATGGTTATAAACTACGATATACCACAGGACGAAGAATACTATGTACACCGTATCGGTCGTACTGGTCGTGCAGGTCGTTCAGGAAAAGCTTTTACTTTCTGTGTAGGTAAAGAGATATACAAACTTCGTGACATAATGAAGTATACAAAAACTAAGATTATACAGCAGAAACTTCCTACTCTTTCAGATATAGAAGAAGCTAAGACAAATAACTTTATTGAAAAGGTTAAAGAAACAATAGCAGAGGGACACCTTACAAAGTATGTTAATATAATTGAGCGTATGGTAGAGGAAGATGTTGCAACAATGGATATTGCAGCAGCTCTTATGAAACTTCATCTTGCTGAATTTGGTGGTGATGACCTTGATGCTATTGACGATATAAACTTTGATGGTTGTGATATTTACGGTGATAGTGGTGAAAAAACAGTTAGACTTTTCATCAATGCCGGAAAGAAAAATAAAATTCGCACAAAAGATGTTTTAGGAGCTATTGCTGGAGAAACAGGTGTTTCAGGAAAACTTATAGGCTCAATTGATATATATGATGAATATACATTTGTTGATGTTCCTTTTGAGTATGCCAAAGATATTGTTAAGAAAATGAAACATAGTAAAATCAAAGGGAAAAAGGTTAATGTTGAGGTTGCCAAGAAAACAAAGGGCAAAGGTAAAAAATAAATAGATAAAAAACACCTATAATATTTTTATAGGTGTTTTTTATTGTCGCTGAATAATATAGCTATAAACGAAAATCTATGATGATGGATAAAAATTATTATAGAAAGGTAAAACCTCCTATGATAGAATAGATTTGATAACCAAATAGTTTATTACATTCTAAATGGAGGTATAAATATCATATAGTATTTTCGCTAAAATAATTAGTACAACTTTTAAACCATTAAAGAGGCTTACAATAAGAAAAAATCCCTATAAGGGCTTTAGTTGTGGCTCTTATTAATGGTATAGTATATTAAGCATATTTTCTGAAAAATCCGTCTTTATTGCAGTAAACATAGAAAAATCCTTTTCCTTGTTTTTTAAATCTAACGTGTATCTCCTGTTCTGGATACAATTTTACAAACTGCATTTTATCCGATGTTATATAAAGAGCAAAGTCTATATAATGGCCTTTATCCATAGGGTGATTCATAGTAAGATAGTATTCTCCGTCAACGTATTCTACTGAAAAATCGTGGTCGCTTTCAGAAGCGTTTGTATACTCAAGTTTTTTAAGTTTTTTACCACAACAGTATATATCAGCACTATTTATGGCTGTAATTATGTTACCGCATTCACTACACACATAAAATTCAGTTTTTCTCATATTTATAGCCTCTCTTTCATTTATATCTATCTCGCCTTTTAAAATATCGCCTACATTTACACCAAATAAATCAGAAAGTTCGCTAAGTATTGAAACATCAGGCACTCCAAGGCCTCTTTCCCATTTTGAAACTGTTTTAGGGCTTATATTTAAAGCATCTGCTACATCTTTTTGTATCATATTTTTTTCTTTTCTAAGTGTATATATAAGCTCTCCTATTTTTGAGCAATCCATAAGTATCACCTCAATGAAGAATATACATTAAAATTGAAGTTTATTCAATCCACTTTCCGTAGACTTTAAAAAATATTGATATTTATTAACTTTATACTGTAAAATAGTATCAAAACATTTAAAAGGAGTTAAATTTATGAACGATGACGATATGAAGGTAAAATTATCTCTTAGAATATTCAATAACGAAAATAAGGCTTTTGGCCCAGGAATAGCTAGACTTTTACAGCTTATAGAAAGTGAAGGCTCTTTACATAAGGCGTCAAAAACTATGAATATAGCTTATAGTAAGGCTTGGAAGATACTTAAGGAGTCTGAGAAAGCCTTAGGTTTCGAACTTGTAGAAGGCAAGAGAGGTGGAGTTGATGGTGGAGGCTCTAAATTGTCTAAAAAAGGAAGTGAAATCCTTGATAAATATATAAAATTTAGCCAAAGGGCTGAGGAGGAAGTGGAAAAGATTTTTACCGAATTTTTTTAGTAATTTTTATATACAAAATATGACAAATAATATATACTTCTATTGTAAAAAAATATGGAGGGGTTTTTTATAATGGAAAACAAAAAAACTTTGGGAAGTCCTTATGAATTTTATGGTAAATTGCCACTTAAAACAGCAATTCCACTTGGACTTCAGCACGTACTTGCTATGTTTGTAGGTAATCTTACACCTATACTAATCATTACTGGTGCTTGTGGCATTGGTGCAGGTAGCGAATTTGCTAACTTACAGGTAACACTTCTACAAAATGCTATGCTTGTTGCAGGTATAGTAACTCTCGTTCAGCTTTATGCCATAGGTCCTATCGGTGGCAAAGTGCCTATTATAATGGGTACAAGCTCAGGTTTCATTGGTGTTTTTAACAGCGTCGCAAATGTTATGGGTGGAGGATTGCTTGCATACTCTGCCATTATGGGTGCGTCAATAGTAGGTGGTTTATTTGAAGGTGTATTAGGTTGTTGCCTTAAACCTTTAAGAAGATTTTTCCCACCAGTAGTTACAGGTACTGTTGTACTTTCAATAGGTCTTTCACTTATCGCTGTCGGTGTAAACTCATTTGGCGGTGGTGGAAGTAACGTAGCAGACTTTGGTTCTATGGAAAATATTTTACTTGGAACTTTAGTACTTGTTGTAATTGTTATTTTCAAACACGGTACAAAAGGTTTTACAAGCTCATCAGCAATACTTATGGGTATTATTGTAGGTTATATTGCATCATTTATAATGTCACTTGTTCTTGATACAACAGGTGTTACTGCTGATGGTACAGAGTATGTTAAGGCTTGGGTATTAAACTGGGACAAAGTTAAAGAGGCTAGTTGGTTTGCCATTCCAGAGCTTATGCCTGTAAAACCTGTTTTCGACCTTAGAGCGATACTTCCGGTACTTATAATGTTTGTTGTTACAGCTGTTGAAACAGTTGGTGACATTTCTGGCGTTATGGAAGGTGGTATGGGCAGAGAGGCTACTGATACAGAGCTTTCAGGCGGTATAATATGTGACGGTCTTGGTTCTAGTTTTGCTGCAGTTTTAGGTGTTCTTCCTAATACTTCATTTAGCCAGAATGTAGGTCTTGTAACTATGACAAAAGTAGTAAATCGTTTTGCTCTTGCTACGGGTGCTATATTCCTTCTGCTTTGTGGACTTTTCCCAAAACTTTCTGCACTTATATCAATTATGCCACAGAGCGTTCTTGGTGGTGCAGCTGTTATGATGTTTTCATCAATAGTTGTAAGTGGAATACAGCTTATAACAAAATACCCTATGAAAGGTAGAAATATAACAATAGTTTCAGTTGCATTAGGTCTTGGTTATGGTCTTGGTGCAAATAGTGGTGTACTTACTCATATGCCACAGGCAATACAGCTTGTATTCGGTGGTTCTGGTATTGTACCTGCTGCTTTTGTTGCTATACTTTTAAATATTCTTATCCCAAAAGATGAAGAAACGGAAACAGAATTAGCTTAATGAATATACTTATAACAGGCAAAAAACAGAGTGGAAAGTCTACACTAGCTAGAAATATTATAGAAAAATTTAAATTTTCTGTTGGTGGTTATGTGACTTTGCCTTTGATAGAAAACTGTAATATAGTAGGCTATGAAATGGTTAAACTACCTGATAAAGAGAATAGACAGACCATAATAACAATAGATTCAGACGGAAAGGGACAGCCTAATCCGTCTGTTTTTTTAACATTTGGCAAAGACTGTGTTATGGATAGCCTTTGTTGTGATTACGATTTTCTATTGTTTGATGAAATTGGGAGAATTGAAAGGAATACATCGGTTTTTATAAGTGCTATAAATAAGGCTTTAGATAGTGATGAGAATGTATTGGCTGTGCTTAAAAAAGAGGATATTCCTTTTATAAATGAAATTAAAAAGAGAAAAGATGTTAAACTTTGGGATATTGATTTAATTAATAGAGAGAAGGCATTTTTTGAAATAGTTGAAT
>JADIMX010000047.1 GCA_017694425.1 Candidatus Fimicola merdigallinarum | reverse complement strand
TCGTGGGCTCGGAGATGTGTATAAGAGACAGTTATAATATATTCTTTTTTAAATAAATTCAACAAAAACTTTTTTAATAGCTATTAACTTTTAGTATTCCAAATGATAGCTTTGCCTTTTATATCAAGGATTTAAACTTTTTAAAAAAATTTTTTATTTTTTTCAAATATATAGAAATTTTTTCATAAAATTGGTATTATTTTTATATAACTACTTAAGAAAAGAAGGGTTTTAAATATGCTTTCAAAAATCGTAAGTTGTGCTTTATTCGGTCTTGATGGGCACAAAATAGATGTAGAGGTAGATATAAGTAACGGTCTACCTGCTTTTGATATAGTAGGACTTCCGGACTCTGCCATAAAGGAATCTAAAGAACGTGTAAAAACAGCCATAAGAAACTCAGGAATACAATTCCCCGTAAAAAGAATAACAGTAAATCTAGCGCCTGCTGATATACGAAAAGAAGGTCCTTGTTTCGACCTACCAATAGCTATGGGTATATTAGCTTGTATGGGTGTGATAGATGTAAAAAAGACTAATGGGTTTATGATATCAGGTGAACTTTCTCTTGACGGCTCAATACGTCCTGTAAACGGTATACTTCCTATGGTTTCCTACATATATAATCAGGGAATAGAAAATTTTATAATACCCTACGAAAATAGAGATGAAGCTGTATTTATAAAAAATGCAAATATTTATCCTGTAAAGAATATAGCCGAGCTTATAGGATTTTTCAAAGGCACTACCAAAATTGAGCCTTATACATCAGAAAATGTACTTAATTATAAGCCTATCAATAGTTTTGACTTTTGTGATGTAAAAGGTCAAGAAAATGTAAAACGTGCTGTAGAAGTAGCTGTCGCCGGATACCACAACATACTTTTAACAGGCCCTCCTGGCTCGGGAAAAACTATGGTAGCAAAAAGAATACCGTCTATAATGCCTAACCTTTCCTTTGAAGAAAGTATAAACATAACTAAAATATATAGTGTTGCCGGTCTTTTGAAAAACAAAAGTTCACTTATAAGAGAACGACCTTTTCGCTCACCTCACCACACTATATCATCTACAGCATTATCGGGCGGCGGCCGAATACCTAAACCAGGCGAGGTTTCTCTTGCAACTGGAGGTATTTTGTTTCTTGATGAATTGCCAGAGTTTCAGAGAAATTCTCTTGAAGTATTAAGACAGCCTTTAGAGGATAGACAAGTGACTATATCGAGGGCAAACGGTACACTTACGTACCCTGCTGATTTTATGCTGGTTACAGCTATGAATCCTTGCCCTTGTGGGTATTATGGCACTGGTGATAAATGTAGATGTACAATGAATGAAATAATACGATACAATAATAAAATAAGTGGTCCCTTGTTAGATAGAATAGATATACAAGTTGATGTTGCACCTGTCAATTATGAAAATCTTGATAGCGATTTAAAAAGCGAGTCCTCCGAAAGTATAAGAGAACGAATTTTAAAAGCACAGGAAATACAGAGAGAACGCTTTAAAAACGACTCAATACTCTTCAATTCTCAAATGACCGCCCCTCTTATAGATAAGTACTGTAAGTTAGGTAATCAAGAAAAAATGATAATGAAAAAAGCCTTTGATTCTCTTGGTCTTAGTGCTAGAGGGTATCATAAGATTTTGAAACTTTCAAGAACTATAGCTGACCTTGATGGGGCTGAAAATATTAACGCAAAACATTTAGCTGAGGCAATACAGTATCGAAATTTAGATAGGAATAATTTTATGTAAATAAAAGATATGATATTTAAGTAATCGTAAAATATTAGATAAATAACTTTAAAGGAAATGAGTTCTGTACTTAACAGGACTCATTTTTAATTTAGAAATAATCCTTTCATTATTATAGTAAGCAATGTATTCTTTAAAACTGTTAATAAAGTCATATGCTGTTAAAACTTCTTAATATAAAATATTTTGACTTAAAAAATTCTATATATAACAAAAAGAGGTGTAGATAACTACACCTCTTAAACTTGGCTAAACAAAAAATTATTCAGCGTCAACTTTTGCCATATGAAGGATAAGGTCACAAACTTTGTTTGAGTAACCCCACTCATTGTCATACCAAGATACTAATTTTACGAAGTTATCGTTAAGAGCGATACCAGCTTTAGCATCAAAGATTGATGTACGAGCATCACCGATGAAGTCTGTTGAAACAACTTCGTCTTCTGTGTATCCAAGGATACCTTTTAATTCGCCTTCAGCAGCTTCTTTGATAGCAGCTTTGATTTCTTCGTAAGTAGCTGGTTTTTCAAGACGGCATGTAAGGTCTACAACTGATACGTCAAGTGTAGGAACACGGAATGCCATACCTGTTAATTTACCATTTAATTCAGGGATAACTTTACCAACTGCTTTAGCAGCACCTGTTGATGAAGGAATGATGTTGTTAGCAGCAGCACGTCCACCTCTCCAGTCTTTCTTTGAAGGACCGTCTACTGGTTTCTGTGTAGCTGTTGTTGAGTGAACTGTTGACATTAAACCTTCAACTACTCCGAATTTATCGTTGATAACTTTTGTTAAAGGAGCAAGACAGTTTGTTGTACAAGAAGCGTTTGATACAACTGTCATATCTTTTGTATATTTGTCGTTGTTTACACCCATAACGAACATTGGAGCGTCTGCTGATGGAGCAGAGATAACAACTTTTTTAGCACCACCGTTTAAGTGAGCTGAAGCTTTTTCTGTTGTTGTGAATACACCTGTTGATTCAACAACATACTCAGCACCTGCTGAAGCCCAAGGAATGTCTTTAGGGTCCATACAGTTGAATACTGTGATTTCGTTTCCGTTAACTACGAGTTTATCACCTTTGATTTCGATAGTTCCTTTGAAACGTCCGTGGATTGAATCATATTTAAGCATATATACCATATACTCAAGGTCGATAAATGGGTCGTTGATAGCAACAACCTGCGCACCTTCTTTGTCTAAAGAAGCACGGAATACAAGTCTACCGATACGTCCAAATCCATTAATACCAATTTTAACCATTTGAAAATTCCTCCTCTTATTAAAACTTTTAAAAAGCCTAGGTTTTTAACCTTTATAAATTATAACACAAAATAGGCTAATTTTAAACATTTTTTATTAATTCTTATTCATCAGTAAATAACTAAACAAAAGCTATTTGAACAAGAATTTTTATACATATGACACAATTATCATATGTATAAAAACCTTATATTTATAAATTATACCCATAGATATGTTAAT
>JADIMX010000046.1 GCA_017694425.1 Candidatus Fimicola merdigallinarum | reverse complement strand
ATTGTGGGTTACTATAATCATACCTATATTTCTACTCTTGCACTCATCTATTAAAAATCCCCAAATTTCAGCTTGTGTAACAGCATCAAGCATTGTTGTTATCTCGTCAGCCACTATAAATTTCGTTTTATTATTTAAGGCTCTGGCAACAGAAAACCTCTGTAATTCACCACCGGAAAGCTCAGAAGGGTATCTTTTTAACCATTCCTCTTTTATACCTAAACCTTTCATTATATGGTCATTTAAAACATTTCCCTCCAAAAGAACTTTATCCATTTTAAGTCGTGGATTAATGGCTTTTTCCGGGTGCTGATATATAAGTTGAACGGGGTTATACCCCTTTTCATTTATAGGTTTTCCGTCAATAAAAATTTCACCCGAAAAAGGCTTTTCATATCCCGATATAATTTTAGCTAAAGTAGATTTTCCAAAACCACTTTTAGCAACTATTCCAAGCCTTTCACTGCTATCTAAGGATAAGCTGACATTCTTAAGTAAAATATTATCCTTACTGTATCCAAAGGTTATATTTTTACATTCAAGCTTCATAAACACACCTCACAAAACCACTATCATCAGGAAAATTCCAAACAGGTATATCCAAGCTACACTTTTCGCAAGCCTTTTGGCACTTCTCAAAATATACACATTTACTTTTAAATTGCCCCAAAAAAGGATTAACGCCACTTTCTACCACAAAACCATTCTGTGGCAATGATTTAAAAAGAGCTTTTGTGTAAGGGTGTTTTAAATATTTCTCACCTTTAATAAAATTTTCTGCCTTTGTAATTTCAAGTATAGTACCACCATAAAACACAGCTAATCTATCAGCATACTCTGAGGCAATATCTATATCGTGTGTAATTATTATAACAGCTTTGCCTTTATCTGCAAAATCTCTAAAATATCTTAAAGTCTTATAGGCAAGGTCCCTATCTAGCCCTGGAGTAGGCTCATCAGCTATTATTACAGTAGGTTCTGTCTGTTCAACAGTAGAAAGTAATGCCCTTCTTATCATTCCACCTGAATACTGAAAAGGATATAAATTTTCATCAGCTTCACTTAAATCATACTTTTTAAATGCCTTTTTCATTTTAGATACAAAGCTTTCATTCTTACCTAAAGCAACTTGACTACCTACTTTCATAATAGGGTCAAGGTATGAAGTTGACTGTGGCACAAGACTTATATTTTTACCTCGCATTTCCTTAATAGTATTTTCTGTAATCTTTTCACCTCTGTAGTATATATCACCAGTTACAACAGCATTTTTAGGTAATATTCCCATAATTGCGTGGGCAAGAACACTTTTACCACTACCACTTGCCCCTACAACTGCAAGAATTTCACCTTTTCTTGCCTTTAAAGATAAATCGGATATAACATTTACATTCTTTTTCTTGCCGTACATATCAAAGAAAACAGAAAGATTATTTATTTCCAATTCCACAATATCACTCCCTCACTATAAGAGATTTTACAAAATCCCCTAATATATCAAAAAGTATTACTGTAACAACAAGCATAGCCCCTGGGAAAAATGCTAGCCACCAATAGCCAGTGGCTATGTATCGCATACTTTCCGATAGTATAATGCCTATTGCCGGAGTTTCTGGGGAAAGTCCAAAGCCTAAAAATGTTACTGATGATTCGTGAAGTATTGCGTGTGGGAAAAGTAGTATACCGCCAACTATTGCCTGTGGCACTACAAAGGGAAGTATATGATTTTTCATTATCCAAAAACTGCTTTTCCCCATTTTCCTAGAAACCTTTATGTAATGCTCATTTCTTATCTGCAAAACCTCTCCCCTTACAACACGAGCAAGACTTGTCCAATGCGTAAGAGCTATACCTATAAACACACCTTTAAAACCTCTACTAACAGCAAAAGATATAAGTATAAGAAGAACTATGTGTGGTATACCCATTAATAAATCAATAACAAGGGATATTAAGCTATCAAAATATTTAGGGAAAGAACCGGCTATCATTCCCAATATAACAGCAATTAAAACACTTATTAAAGATGATGCCATACCTATAACTATACTTAAAGATAATCCCTTTATAGTCCTTAAAAACATATCTCTACCTAGCCAGTCCGTACCGAAAATATGGTCAAGGGAGGGAGGCATATTTTTAACGGTAAAATCAGCATTAATTAATTCATCAGGTATCAAAATACCGACTAAAAGTGCCGATATAATAAATAAAAATGCTAGTATTCCAAAAAAAGTACGCCTTTTACTCATTTTCTATGCCCCCTATTCTTATTCTAGGGTCAAGGGTATTGTATAATATATCAGCTATAAAATTACCAAAAAACACAAATATACTACTTATTATGGCTATTCCCAAAAGTAAAGGTATATCCCCTCTAATACCAGCCTCAACTGTAGCTTGACCAAGTCCTGTGTAAGAAAAAACCTGTTCAGCAAGTACACTACCGCCAAATATCTCGCTTATAGAAGCAAATTGTAGAGTTATTGCAGGTATAATTGCATTTCTAATAATGTGCCTATTTATTATATTTAAAAAACTTTCTCCCCTAGCTTTGGCGAAAAGAACGTAGTCACTGTCCATAATCTCCTTTATTTTAACTCTAGTATGAAGTGCAATATTTGAAAATGATGCAAAGCCTAAAGTTAAAGCCGGAAGTATAGCGTGGTGCATTCTCTGAAATATAGTTACTTCTTCGGAAGAAACACCGATAGGTACACTAAGTCCAATAGGAAACCAAGCAAGTTTAACAGAAAAAACTATAAGAAAAACCATTCCAAGCCAAAAGGAAGGTGTAGAGGAAAGGAAAATACACACACTTTTTATAATCTTATCCACAGGTTTACCGTTAAATATACCCATAACCATACCCAAAGTAAAACCTAAAACTCCGGAGATAATCCAAGCCATAGCCATAAGCACCAAAGATGCTTTAAACTTTTCACCTATAACACTTAAAACCGGTCGCCTATATATAAGAGATTGCCCCATATCGCCTTTGATAGCCTTAGTAAACCAAGACTTAAACCGTTCTGTCTTAGTATCGTTAAGACCCCAATAATCGGCTATTTCCTCTCGTTGTTCACTACTTACTGCCACACCACTTTCAACATAGCTTTGTACTGGGTCTATAGGTGACGCTGTAACAAGAAAAAATGATGATATAGTTACAGCTACAATAAGTATAATCATTCTAATAAATTTTTTTAAAGTATATTTAAGTATTTTCATATCTTATTCCCATTTCCAATCTTCGAGATTTGAAACAATAGGCCAAGCGTGACCGTGAGGGTGTATTTTCTGCTCACCTATATCAAGACCATCTCTAATGTAATAAATATGGTCAACATTTACAAGCCATACCCAAGGGCAATCACCCTCAGTTGAAACACCTGTACTTCCGTCCCATTGTACTTTTTTCCAAAGCTCATTAGCTTTTTCTGTGTCATTTTCCATCATAGCACTATTTATGTAATAATCAACTACATCACTTGTATAGCTTTCAGGATTATAGTAATCTTTCGCCACATTGTCGCTGTGATATAAAAGATATGTTTCTAAAGGATTTTGGGCTCCCCAACCCATTAACACAGCCGAACTATACATTTCTTTATCTATAATATCCCAACTTGCACCTTCCAAAACTATTTTTATACCAAGTTCTTCAGCCTCCTGACTTACAGCCACAGAAAGAGCCTGTCTTACAGAATCACCGGCATTATAGAAAAGTTTAAACTCACAATTCAAACCATTTTTTTCTCGTATTCCGTCACCGTTAGTGTCTACCCAACCTGCATCTTCAAGTATTTTTTTAGCCTTTTCTACATCATACTCAACAAAAGCATTTTCGCTACCCCAAGGCATACCGTCACACTCAATATAAGCTGGTGTACCATAGCCATTTAAAACCGAATCTACAAGGGCATTTCTATCTATTCCATAGGATAAGGCACGTCTTACAGCTACATCACTTGTAACATTGTTTCCGATTTTATATCCATCTTTTGTTTTCTCTCCACTATCAGGAAGTACAGGAAGTGTAATACCTCTATTATCTATAGATTTAAGCGATACAGCTTTCATTCCATCTATATTTGTATCAGCATAGTTAGAGGTTGTTATGGCAAGGTCAAGCTGACCTGATTTAGTGGCAACAAAAGCAGAATCCTCTGTCATAAAAAGTATTGTAACTTTCTTTATGTTCGGAATATCACCATAATAATTTTCATTTGCCTCAAGTATAATCTGCTGTCCTTTATCCCATTGCTTCAATACATATGGGCCACTTCCAACAGGATTTTCGCCATAGCTTTCACTATATAAATGCTCAGGGACTATGCCCGTACCTGCAACAGTATATATAAATGCAGACTGTGGATAAGAAAGAGTAAATTTTACAGTATCCTCATCAATAGCCCAAACACTAGCCATAGATGTAAGGTCTACAATAGAACCACTATTTTTAGCAGTATTAAAAGTAAAAACAACATCATCAGCCGTAACTTTTTCACCGTCAGTAAAATAGGCATCATCTCGAATATCAAAAACCCATACTGTATTATCCTCACTTACAGTATAATTAGTGGCTATATCATTAACTATATTCATATCCTTATCAGTTTTTACAAGTGTACTCTGAAAAAGAGGGCTTCCGTATCGTCCCCAGCCTGTACAAGGGTCAAAGCCTCCTTCAGGCTCGCTACCTATTGCCATAACAATTTCATCTTTATTTCTAGCTATTTGCTGATTTTTTTCATTTTCCCCTTTTCCACAGCCAGTAATTAAAATTGTTATAGCCAACACACCTGCTAGTGTAAATTTTAATCTCCCCATTTTTTCCTCCTTACCAAAACAAAAAAACACGAGGCAATTTTCGATACGGCTAAAAAGCCTACGATATTTTAAATATCGCTCAAAAACCCTCGTGGTTTATTTGCTTATATTGTGTTTTAGGTTAGTTATTTAATAAATATTTTCATATATAATAATACATTTTTGTTACTAAGTCAATACTTATTTTTAAATACTATCTTTATCATTAAAATATTCTACAACACCCATATATATTGCCCACGCAATCTTTTGCTGATAACCTTTATCGTTTAAAAGTTTTTCCTCCTCGTAATTACTCAAAAAGCCACACTCAACTATTATACAGGGCATTTCCATAGATTTTAACATATAGTAATCTGTGTTACCCTTTGCCTGCCTTGTATTGTTTTCATCAGCATCTGATATAAGCCTTGACTGAACACGCTCTGCTAGCTTTTTGCTCTCCTCTGATGTCTTATAATAGAAAACTTGAGCCCCTTTAGCCTTTTTACTAGGGAAAGAATTTTGATGAATACTTATAAGTATATCCCCCTTACTTTCATCAGCAATATTTTTTCGCTCTTTCATATCAGCTCGTTTATTCTCCCCCAAAGCATCATCATTATGCCTTGTAATAACTACATTAGCACCGGCAGTTTCCAAATACTCCTGAAGTTTTTTAGCTATTTCAAGATTTATAATTTTTTCATTTTCTCCCTCTGTTCCTGTCTTGCCAGGGTCCCAACCTCCGTGACCTGCATCTATAACTATTGTTTTACCAGAAACAGGCAACATAGCTGTAACAGTATTTTTATTATATGTATAAATTACCACAGAAAATATTACTGCCATAAGGAAAAATATATGTATATACTCCTTTTTAAAGCTATAAAATTTTTTCAAAATAAAACCTCCCAAAAACATTTCAATTATATTTTATTCAAAAAATTCAAATATAATACAGGTATAAACAAATCATAAGAATACATACTAATATTGCAACAAATTTAAAAAAGGAGTGATAATGATGAAAAACTTTACAACAGGTATTATTGCCGGAACTATTGCAACAGTTGCAGGTATGGCATATATTTTAAGTGATGAGAAAAAACACAAAAAACTTATGCAAAAAGGAAAGAAAATGGCTTACAAAGCTGAAGATGTTATGAGTGGTATAGCTGACGCTATGGACAATATGTAATATATAAAGGTATAGCAATTAAGCTATACCTTTTTTTATAAATTACCAAAAATTAAAGTATTAAAAATAAAGTATTATGAATTTTTCTAACTTATGTTTACCTTAATACTATATTTATGCAAATCTTATGTTTAATATACATACAAAGTTTTTATTTTTTGCACCTAACCTTTTTAAAAATATACAAATTTTAACATTGTTTGATTTTGCTAACAATACATATAATTTCTATCGACATATAGTATATTTTAGAATATTATGTATAGATACATATAAAATTTGATTATTCGGGGAGGCATTTCAAATGGAAAAGGATAAGTATTCCTCACAAAAGAAATATCTAGCTAAAACCAAAAAACAACTTAGAGTTTGGGTTGATGCAGAAAAATATGAAAGGCTTAAAGATGTAGTCAAAAAAAATGATACATCTATATATGCTTTGGTAAATAAATATATAGAAGAATATCTTAAAGTTAATTCTTAAAAATAAAACCACATCTTTAAAAGGTGTGGTTTTTTATAATATAAGAAATCAAAACCACCTATTTAACGGGTGGTTTGCTAAAGCCTTATAGGGATTTTATTGTTGTAAATCTCTATTGGTATCCCCATTTAGAATGTGATAAATAAATTATTTATGTTTTTATAAGCTATTGGGAGCAGTAAAAAAAGAGGTCCAAAGGACCTCTTTTAAATTACATATCTATAAAATTAGATTCTTCCAGCTTTAGCAGCTTCTTCGATAGCAACTGCAACAGCAACAGAAGCACCAACCATAGGGTTGTTACCCATTCCAAGGAATCCCATCATTTCAACGTGAGCTGGAACTGATGAAGAACCTGCGAACTGAGCGTCTGAGTGCATACGTCCCATTGTATCTGTCATACCGTATGAAGCTGGACCTGCAGCCATATTGTCTGGGTGAAGTGTTCTACCTGTACCACCACCAGAAGCAACTGAGAAGTATTTTTTACCCTGTTCTACACATTCTTTTTTGTATGTACCTGCAACTGGGTGCTGGAAACGTGTAGGGTTTGTTGAGTTACCTGTGATAGATACGTCAACACCGTTTAAGTGCATTATAGCAACACCTTCACGAACGTCATCTGCACCGAAGCATTTAACAGTAGCTCTCTCACCTGTTGAGTAAGGGATTTCTTTAACTACGTTAACTTCGCCAGTAGCGTAATCAAACTGTGTCTGGCAGTATGTAAATCCGTTGATTCTTGAGATAATCTGAGCAGCGTCTTTACCTAAACCGTTAAGAATAACTCTTAATGGCTCTTTTCTAACTTTGTTTGCACTTTTTGCGATACCGATAGCACCTTCAGCAGCAGCGAAAGACTCGTGACCTGCAAGGAAAGCGAAACATTTTGTGTTTTCATTTAAAAGCATAGATGCAAGGTTACCGTGTCCAAGACCAACTTTTCTATCCTCAGCAACAGAACCAGGGATACAGAAAGCCTGAAGACCAATACCGATAGCCTTAGCAGCCTCTTCAGCTGTTTTACAACCTTTTTTGATAGCGATTGCAGCACCCATTACATAAGCCCAGCAAGCATTTTCAAAAGCGATTGGCTGAATGTCTTTTACCATTGTATATGCATCAATTCCTGCATCTTTACAGATTTTTTCACATTCTTCAAGAGAAGCGATACCCTGCTCTGCAAGAACACCATTTATTTTATCAATTCTTCTTTCATAACTTTCAAATAATGCCATAATACTATTTCCCCTCTTTCTTATTCGTGTCTTGGATCGATGTATTTAACAGCTTCGTCAAAACGTCCGTATTTACCTTTAGCTTTTTCTAAAGCTTCACCAGCTTCAACGCCTTTTTTGATGAAGTCCATCATTTTTCCAAGGTGAATGAACTCATAACCGATAACCTGGTCATCAGCATCAAGAGCCATTCTTGTACAGTAACCTTCAGCCATTTCAAGGTATCTTGAACCCTTTTCTTTAGTACCGAACATTGTACCTACCTGACTTCTTAAACCTTTTCCAAGGTCCTCAAGGCTGGCACCGATTGGAAGTCCACCTTCAGAGAAAGCTGTCTGAGTTCTTCCGTAAACAATCTGTAAGAATAACTCTCTCATAGCAACGTTAATAGCATCACAAACGAGGTCTGTATTTAATGCTTCTAAAAGAGTTTTACCTGGTAAAATTTCTGATGCCATAGCAGCTGAGTGAGTCATACCACTACAACCTAATGTCTCAACAAGAGCCTCTTCAATTATACCATCTTTTACGTTAAGAGTAAGTTTACAAGCTCCCTGCTGTGGTGCACACCAGCCCACACCGTGTGTAAGACCTGAAATATCTTTAACTTCCTTTACCTGTACCCATTTTCCCTCTTCTGGGATTGGAGCAGGACCGTGGTAAGCTCCTTTAGCAACGTGGCACATATTTTTTACTTCTGCTGAATAAATCATAGAAACACTCCTTCTCTAATTATACTTTAAGTAATGTGGCGAAAAACAGTCAGCCTAGGAAGCTGTGCCTTAATATCCCAAAAACCAAGGCATATATAACTGCCCTCATACCACAAGGGAGAAGCCATTCTCTCTTCTTGAGAATTATATCACAAAAAACAAATGACAGTCAATAATTGTAGAATCTGTCTCTTATACACATCTCCGAGCCCACGAGACA
>JADIMX010000045.1 GCA_017694425.1 Candidatus Fimicola merdigallinarum | reverse complement strand
GTGAGGCTTATGATGAATACATATGAAGTTCTAATGTTAATTTTTACATCAGCTTCTGTTCTCATTGCCTTACTTACTTATTTAAAAAAGTAAGCAATAAAAAAGCTACCTGTCCTAGAACTTTGACAGAGTTTAACAGGTAGCTTAAACTTATGACAGAGGCAGACTGTATTATAGTCATCTTCCTACTAGTTTTATTATAACATAAATTATAATTTTGTAAAGAATTAATCCTTCTTAAACATAATATATATTATCTAAATTAGTATAAAACACACCACCTTTTCATAATTATTATATTAAAGGAGGTGCTTTTTTTATGTCTAAAAAAAATATAATCATATCTATACTCACAATATTAATACTCTATACATTTGCAATATTTCCTAAACAAATGATAAGTGCATCATCAAAAGGGCTTATGCTTTGGTATAAAAATGTTATACCGTCTATTTTTATATTTATGACCGGTGTATCAATACTTTCACTTACAGGATTTTCAAAAACTTTCGGTAAAATATTTAAAAACATTATGCCATCTATTTTTGGTATTTCAAAAGAATGTGCGTTTTGTTGGATTAGTGGCACTATATCCGGCTCGCCCCTAGGTGCAAAAGTAACTGCCGACCTATATAAAAACGGAATTATAAAAAGAAGTGACGCTCAAAAATGTCTTGCCATATCAAACAATACCAGTCCCCTTTTCATAATAGGTACTGTAGGGGCTACAATGCTTGGATATGAAAAATGGGGTTACTTTATATTATTCATAATATTCATATCATCAATATCAACAGGAATTATACTAAGATTTATACCTATAAAAGAAAATAATACTTTAGAAAAATATATAGAAAAAGAAACTATATCAAAATTAAGTATTGGTGAAATATTAAAGAAAAGCATATATTCATCAACAGAAACAGTGGTTATGATAGGTGGATTTATAGTTTTATTCTCTGTTATAACAGAAAGTTTTGAGCTTTTGGGAGTAACAGATACTTTATGCGAAATTATACCTATTTCAAAAGAATATCTATCCTGCATTTTATCAGGCATACTTGAGATAACCTACGGTTGCAACAAAATATCATCAACAGACCTAGATTTATTTACAAAAATAATATCAATGACATTTATATTATCTTTCGGTGGTATATCTGTAAATTTGCAGGCTATAAGCCTTTTTTCGTCAACAGACCTAAGCCCTATTATTTTTATTTTATCAAAAATTTTAAACAGTATATTCTCAATTTTTTACACATTTATATTTTACGGTTTATTCGAAAATCAAATACAAAAAACAGTACCTACTGCAATAATTACAGATGGTACTGCTATATCTTCAAATACTTATGTACTTATCTCCCTTATAATTTTATTACTAGGGTTATTAAACTGTATATACATAAAAATCAAGTAATCTTATTATTTTTTAACACCCTTTAATTCCTCTCTATTTTCATAGATAGTGTTAAGTGTGTGTTCGAAGAACTGCTCTGTCTTAGTTGTTTCTTCCTTAATAACTGCCATAAGCTCCTTAACTCTCTGTTCTGCAAAGGCAAGCATTTCATCAGCATAATCAACAGCTCCAAGACGCATTTCTTTTGCTAAAGTCTTACTGTTTTCGCTGATGATAGTAGCTTGTTCGTAAGCTCTCTTTGTTATCTCATCTTCATTAACAAGTCTTTCAAAGCGTTCTTCTGCATTCTTAAGGATTTCATCAGCTTCCTTTTGAGCATCAATAAGTATTTTATTTCTTTCTTCTATAACCCATTGAGCCTGTTTAAACTGATTAGGAAGATTTTCCTTTATAGCCTCTATTATCTCGTAAATTTCCTGCTTATCAACCTTGACCTTTCCCGAAAAAGGTGTAGCCTGACTTCTATCTATTATATCCTCTAGTTCATCAAGCAAATTTCTAATAGTTTCCATTTAAACACCTCGTTTCATATATTTCTCTTCTATAAAACCTACTATCTCGCTTGGCACCATAAAATCAATATTCCCACCAAAAACAGCAACTTCCTTAACAGCACTAGAGCTTAAAGAAATGTGTTTTTCATCTGCCGAAAGAAATATTGTTTCTATATTGTCATTAAGTCTTCCGTTTATAAGCTGTATCTGTTGTTCATAAGCAAAATCAACAGCATTTCTAAGACCTCTTATAGCAACATTAGCATTAATCTCTCTAGCAAAATCAGCAAAAAGACCTTTAAAAGTTGCAACCTCAACATTCTCTATATCAGCAGTAACAATTTCCAAATGTTTTTTTCGCTCTTCAATAGTAAAAAGGCAATTCTTATTTGGATTTTCTAAAACTGCAACTACAAGTTTGTCTGAAATTTTTGATGCTCTTTTAATGATATCAAGATGTCCTAAGGTTACAGGGTCAAAGCTCCCTGCATATATTGCTTTTATCATATTAATCCTCCAACGCCATAAAGGTCATTACTGTTGTTTTGTACTCTTTTTCTCTAAGTATTTTAAGGCCTTCTATTTCCGGAATAGAAACCTTAGGTGACCTTTCTGCTATAATATACCCATCATCACTTAATATTTTTGAAGATTTAATAGCCTTCAAAACTGGTTCATAAAACCCCATATTGTATGGTGGGTCCATAAAAATTATATCGAACTTTTCTCCCTTTGCTCCAAGCATATTTATAGCTGAAACTGTATCCATACAATATACTTCAGCCTTATCTGAAAGTTTAGTATGATTTAAGTTATACTCTATAACTTCCTTACATTTACTAGAAAAATCAACAAATACCGATTTTTTAGCACCTCTACTTAATGCCTCAATACCTATAGCACCAGAGCCTGAAAAAAGGTCAAGAAACTGTATCTCCGGAAGGTCCAAAGCGATTATATTAAAAAGCGTTTCCTTTATTCTGTCAGTAGTTGGTCTTGTATCCATACCTTCAGGTGATAAAAGTTTATGTCCTCTAGCTAGTCCTGAAATAACACGCATAAAAAACCCTCCAAAAAAATAAATTATTCACAAAAATGCAAATAGCTGTCTCTTATACACAT
>JADIMX010000044.1 GCA_017694425.1 Candidatus Fimicola merdigallinarum | reverse complement strand
GAGAAACTGTCTGTTTATCTAAAAGTGTTGTATCATCAATATAAAGTGAAACATCAAACTTTTCTTCCTCTTCTACATTATTTGATATAACAACTTTTAAATCATTTCCTCTTGTACCACAATACTTAGCTGTTGCATATGTATTTGTTGCTTTTACACCACCACTTGTAAGCCTATAAAGATAAAGTGTTTTAAGATTTAAAAATAAATCTCTAAGACCTTTTAACTGTGGTGCTGTATAGTCATAGCCGAATAATTTCATACTATTTTTTTGCAAATCACCTTTTGTAACTTCAAAGATAGTATTTTCAACACCCCAATCAAGTTCAAGAGCCATAGCTGCATAGCCTCTATCGGAAAGTGTTGCAGAGGCTTTACTTGCAGATATAAAATTTATATATGCTCCTGGTAAAACCTTATTTTGTGTAAAAAAAGTTCCGCCACCTAAAGCCATATTTATTTCACCTCTTTTTTCAAAAATTTATCAATTCTTTTCTGTAATTCTGACTTTGTGATTTTTTCATCATCAGCCATAACAACAGTAACTATATCCTTATATTTTTCAAATGATTTTGAATTTTTAAGCTGTTCTTTACTAAAAACAATCTCTTTTTTAATTTCTTCAGCCATTTCAAACCTCCCTTATTTGCTTTAATTCCTCCATATTTATTTTATCTGTAATTTTATAGACATAAATTTTATAGCTTACATTAAAATTTAAAATACCATCAACAACTTCAAAAGACATATTAGTACCTCTTACAATATCACCTGATACAGTTATGATTTCAAGGCAATCAAAAAGCCTTTCTGCAACATCATTACATTCTTCTCTGCCGCCTTCTGTAATATACTGAACCATACAATTACAGCTTATAAGGTATCTTTTACCTAAAACCTGCTCATACTGTGGATTTAATACAGAAATAAAAAAACAAGGCTCTTTAAGTCCCTGTTTAACTTCTTCTGTATGTATATTATAATCACTTCCAAACTCATCTCTTATAGCTTTTCCGATACCTTTTACAATATCATTTATCATTTTAGGTATTCACCTAATTTCTGTGCTATAAATTTCTCAATAATCTGTGGTGATTTTCTCTGTATTTCCTCTGCTGATATAGTTAGCATAAATCTACCACTTGACCAACCATCGTTTTTTGTTCTGTGACCATACTCAACATACATAGCGTATTCAGTTTGATTTATAACACTTACAGTATAAACATCACCATTTATATTAACTTCCCCTACCTGCCAATTTCTACGAAGTGTCCCTGTTTTTACCGGAGTTCTCTTTATAACCTCTCTTAAAAGCCTTGCTGTTAATTCTTTTGCACAATCAGAAATAAATACATCAAGTTTATTTTCAAATTCAACAAGATTATCTCTGAATTTCTCAAGTTCTCTTACATCAAAACCGTTTCTTGACATTATGCCCACTCCCTTTCAAGTATAAGTTCTATTCTTTGATGTGAAATATAAAGAGAAGGCTCTCCGGAACATTTATAAGTTTTATTATCACAAACAATACGGCTTCCTGCCTTTATATCAATATCAGGAGAACAGAACAAACTTATACTTTGGCTTAGACTTGCTCCTGTATCTGTTTGAGTTGTGTTTGGTATGCTTTTATAACTTATTCTACAAGGTATATTACTGTATTTTTCAACTTCTTGTATACTGTCTATACCTGTTTCACTATCTCTTACAGTTTCATATTCATATATATTACAAGTTTTGTTGTAGAGGCTTTCAGCGTGCTTTTTAATAGCATAAAATATTGACATTACCACACAACCTTTCTATATATATTAAGCTGTGATTTATAGTTTTTTAAAAACTCCATAGAGGGATTTTCAGATATTGAAAAAGCTGAACCAAATGAAACAGACACATCACCTTCCGATATACTTTTAACTGTACCTTCTGAATTTTCTTGTCCATAGTTTTCAGCTCTGTATTTATCAATGCACATACATATAACTATATTTTCAAGACCTGAGGGTATTTCTTTAATATTGCAGTAGTTAAGCACCATATCTTTTACAATATCAATAGTAAGCTGTAAAACATAGTCTTTACTGTTATCTTCAATTCCAAGAAGTATTTTTAATTTCTCAAGCATATTACCACTTCCTATTGGTTAATATTTGTAATATATCGGCTTTTTTTGTATTTTCTCCTAAGTCTATATTATGTAACTTTGCATACTCTTTAAGCTCTGTAACTGTAAGTTTTTCAAGTTCTTCATTTTCTAAGGGTACAAAAAGTAATTTTTCTGTTTCTAAATTTGTAGAGGGTAATTTTTCTGTTTCTTCACAATCATTTTTGATATTTTCATCAAGCAAATAAAAACCCTCTGATATAAGTTTATCCCTTGTATATTCTTTATCTGTCACTCGCTCTACATTTTCATTTTTAAGTCTATACACAAAATCACTCCTTAGTATCTTTTATGTTAACGAATATTGAGCCTTTGCAATTATCTTTAACCCATAAATCGTGGTAGCGACGATAATCTATACTCCAAGCATTGGCTTTCTGATATGTATCCGGTGTAAATATTCTCATTTTATCCTGTTTAGTAACAGCAATAGGAGTTTCCCTAGCAACAATAATAAAGTTAATATCTTTAGCAGAAGAACCTTTTTCATATCCACCGTCTTCCTGACCACTTGTAGAACCGTCTTTAAGTGTAATTGCAGAATACATTCTTGCTTTTGGTACTGAGATAATAGGGCAATCATCAATAAAAGGTACTTTTGTATTTATTCCGCCCTGTGAAAATGTACCTGATGTAATTTTACCTAAAACAGCTTCTTCAATAGCTGTTGTTGTATCATAATTAGCAAGTATTACAAGTTCACTATCAAAGCCGTTTTCTCTTATAATTTTAATACCATTTTTGATTTTATTTATAATTGTACTGTTATTAATAGTATAAGAGTATTCAACCTGTGCATCTTCTTCTACACCCATAGCAATTTCAGCTAATTTTGAAATACGATAAGCATCAATTTCCGGTGTAACTCTTGTTCTTTGAAATTCTCCCATAACATTACTTGCAGTAGCAACAAAATTTGTTTCGTCTACGTCCATAGCGTCTATTGTAAACTGTCTTCCTCTATCCTGTGTCATTGTCTTTGTCTGATATTTAAGAACGACACTACCCTGTGTATATCCTTTTTCTCTGTCATATTCTCCAAGTCCCTGAAGAGCTATTGAAGGTATTTTTATTTCATTACCTCCATTATATTTAACTTGTCCAGAATTACCGTCCATAAATCCAGTTTTTAAAGTCTGAATTGCTAATTTGTCAAGATTAGTTTCAAATATTTTTGCATATTCAAATGTATTTGCCATTATAATTCCTCCTTATTATTTAACTCCCATAGCATTGGCTACAATACTGTTTATATTGTCATTATAAGAAACACCAGAGCCACTGCTAAAGCCTGTACCCTCTGTTTTTACTGTTTCTACATCGAAAAGATAGCTATCACTCTTTTTAAGACCTTCAATGTCAAGTCCCTCAAGTGTTCCGTCATCTTTAAGACTTACTTTGTCCATATCAATAAGAGCCTTTATTGCCTTTGTATTTTTGCCATTTGCCTTAATTATAGCCATATCAACAGCATTATTCTTTTTGATGTTTGAAATATCTGTGTTGTATTTTTCTTCCCATCTTGTAATTTCAGACTTTAACTTCTCGATGTCCACTCCGTCAAACTTTTTAACTGTTTCTTTAAGATTTTTTATGGTATCATTGGCCACAGAAAGCTCCGATTTAGATACCATTTCTTTAATGCTTTCGGAGTAAAGCTCTATTATTTTAGAGGCTTTCTCCTCATCAATGCCCATTTCGATTAAATCTTCTTTTTTCATTTTTTAAACCTCCTTAAAACATAATTTAAAGCAACAAAAAAAGACTATTAAAAGTCTTTACTGCTACTAATATTTTCTATTGTTTCAACAATACGATTTATAACTTTATCTACATCTAAATCATTGTGTTTTGAACTAAAATCCAAAATTTCTTTTGGTGTAACCTCTATATCTAAACAAATATTAATTCTCATACAATCCTCCTTTTTTAAATAAAATTTGTAATATAAAAAACACCCACAAACGTGAGTGTTTTTTTATTTTTTTACAAATTTATAAGTTTCTCAAACTAAGTTTCTCAATCTCAAACCAAACTCAATCAAGCCAATTTTCTTCAGGTATATGTTCACCCTCTTTTAGTTCTCCAAAATATCTTAAAACTTCTTCCATTCTCTCTCTATTTTTAGCTTTTTCTTCAGGTGTATATTCAACTTTCTTACCTGTTGTTTTACCTATTGGGATATCATATTGTGTACGCCAAAGGAATTTGTCATAATCAGAAAGTTCAATATATCTTTTTCTTTTTTCATCATCTGAAAGCTCAATAAATTCTTTAATAGTAAGACTATTGGACATACATTATACCTCCTCAAGCAATATATAATATTTATCATTTGTATAAATCTTACTTATAACATTAAATTCAGAACCTCTTTCGTATAGAACTTCCTGTTCTGCCACATTTATAGAACTTATATCTCTACCTTTTGAACTATTTTGAATATATACTTGTATTTTAGCTTTTTCATTGTATATAGCACCCTTTGTTGTAGATATAAATTCTTCAAATTTTTTATTTTGACCAATAACAAATCCCATTAAATACTCTTTTATACCTTCATCATCTGAAATATCAACAGAGCGTACAAGATTACCTTTATAGTAAGGCATTTTTTGAAGTGCATTGTCCAAATTTTCTGCCAGCTCTTTTTCAAATTCATCTAAAGGAATGTTATTTCTTAATTTCTCATTCAACACGTAAGACTCTGAACTTATATATTTCATTATAGCTCTTTCCTCATCTAGTGTCAAAACTCTGCTATCAACATATTTCTTTTTCCATTCCTCATAACTCATACTAGCTGGCACATAGTACCCATTACCTTTTTCATCTCTTGCAAAGCGTTCTTTACCCTCTGTAAACTCATCATCAAAATATGGAGCTGTTGTACATCTACAATATGGGTGTAACGGGGGAAGATTATTCCCTATTTCTCCTGTGTTTCTTGGATAGTGCTTCCCGTCCATTCCACCACAAACGGCACAAGTTTTTTCACTAAGAGTTGCAACAAATTCAATTTCATCTACATTTAATTCCTCATAGCTTTTATCTCTCCCTTTTGTGGAAAAAACAGCCGACTCAGTAAGTACAAGCCTTCTTGCATTACTTAAAGATGTATTCATTTCTTTAGCTATTGCTTTTGATATTTTATCTGGTGGAGAGCCTCTTATAATACCTTGAGTAAGTATTTTATCAAGGCTATATTTAAGTTCATTATTATCTTTCCAAATCCTTTGGGAAAATGTTTCACCGTCATATGTCCAAGGTTTTATAATTGCAGAGTTTATTGTTTTTGTGTCAAGAATTTCAAAGGCTTTTCCATATCCTAAAAATTGTTGAACATCAAATATATTTCTGTAATAGCTTTCTTCAAATATATCTTTTAAAGTCTTTTCTGTGCCTGTATTTTTATAGGCTGATAACATTTCTATTTGTTGATTAATTTGTATTTGTAAAGACTTTAAACGGTCTATGCGATAGAGGTTTGATGCACTTTCAAGCTCTTTTCGCCACATATTAGAAATTGCGTTTTCCTGTCCCTTTTTTATATATTCTTCTACTGTCATTTTAAATTTTTCAATTTCATTTGAATTAAGCAATTTTTTTGCATCATTCATTGATAAACCTTCATTAACAGCGAATCTTTGGAAAAACACATTTATTTCATTTTCAATACTGTTATATGCCTCTTTATATGACCTTTCCATATCATCAATAAAGCTATCAGCTTTTTGAAGAAGTATATTTTGAGTAAGTTCTACTCTTTTTTTCCAATAATCAGAGTTTTTCATTACTCATCACCTTCTTTAAAATGCATATGGGAATATTTTTCAATACTCTGTTTTTCCTCTATTTCAAGCTGTTTAAGTTCTTCATTAACATCTATAATGAATGGGTGATGCTCAAGCTGTGTTTTTCGACTTATAATTCCCTCTGATTTTGTTATAATATCAACTGTTTCTGCATCATTTGCAATCTGTGAATAATTAAGTGTTATATTTATAAGTGAGGCATCATAAGAGGTATTATTTTTTCTGTTATAATCGTCAGTAAAAAACCATAAAAACTTTTTGATTGCTCTTTTAAGCCTTGGGGTCATATTCTCACACTTATGTTTTAAGTTTGCATATCTAAATTGTAATGATATACCACTTGGAGCAGTTCCAAAGCGTTCATCATCAATATCAATACCCATACCAAAATGATATATATCACGTCTAAGCATTTTCAGAAACTCTATTCTTTCATTTATAGGCAAGTTTACCTGCTTTGCCTCCACGTTACCTGACGGGTCGCTTATATTGACTGCCTTATTAATCTGAAGTTTTTTAGCTATGGTAGAGGCTGTTTCGCCACCGTAGCCCTGTATCACCCAATACATATCAACTAAATCAAGGAAGTTGTTTGTTCCTTCTGATGAAATCATATCGTAGGCGTCAATTAGTCCTTTTATAGGGTGCAAATCTGTCATTTTACTGTGGTTATTGTCCAAAATAACAAAAGGCACACAACCCCAACTGTGAGGTGTACGCCTTTTCTCAACATTGTTTATTAAATTTATATCCCACCAATGAGGGGCCTTTTTCCCGTCTTCAAGGAATATATTTTCCTCCTTCTCCGTATAGTAGGTTACCCCCTCTTTATCCCACCATTCAACCTTTCTTCTTATGTACTCTCTGCCCTCTTTAACCACCTTGATTTGATAGTACCTTATAACCTCCACAAGCTCCTCTTGGTAGCGTGTATCGTATATAGGTATTATCTCACAGGCAGGCACAACACAATATTTAAGCTGTCCTTTCTCGTCATAGTAAACGTGGAGAGCTTCAAATCCCTTATTGCTTGCACCTCTGACTAAGTCTTGAATTATCTCGTTAAACCTTTCGTCGGCAAAGTCGGTAACTACGTTTTCATATTCCTTTAGAGTACTGTCTTTATCGCTACCCTTTACAGTTATAGTAGGCTCTTTTCCTACCATATAGCTTACCTTTTGGTCTACAAGTATCTTATGGAATGGGTCTATATTATGGTGGTTACTGCGATTAGGGTTTTTAAACTTATGCCTTGTGTTAATCTCTTTTCCCCCTATTTCCTCGGTTTCATCAAGGGTAGTTACGTTGTAGTCCTTAAAAAGACTATCGTGTTCGGCATTGTAGTATTTCTCGCCTTTCTCCATAGCCAACTTTTTTGGGCTTTTTATATCCTCCTCAAGTATGTACGCTATAATATGGCTAGTGTTCATCTTCCCCACAGCCGATATTTTGGCGTTTATAAAATCCATATCCGTTAAATACAAAGTATCACCTCACTTTCACATTTCGCATTTCAAACTCACGACTATAACGTACAGCGTCAATAGAATGATTATTTTTATCAGGGAATTTCGCCTTAAAAAAGCCCTCTTTATCTATTTCCAGCTCATAGGAATTAAACTCCATTAAAGTAGCTGGACATCTATTAGGGTCAATAATAATCTCCTCCAAATCTTGTAGCCACTTAATGCCATACTCTACGCTATCAGGACCTTTTTTAGCACCTATAACATTTATACCGTAGTCGTTAAGCTCTGCTATACTTTTAGGCTCGGCACTATCACAGACTATAACATTGTTACTTATGTTCTCCTTTTTTATAAGCTCTGCAATCTTCCTGTTAGACATATTGACTGCGTGGATTTCATAAAATATATAAAGCCTTCTTCTAGTTTTATCGTAGTGGTTTACAGTATAGTGAAGTGGGTCAGAGGCATAACCCCAGTCAAGACCTCTTTTTATACGGTCAAAACTTTCAATCTCTAGGTCGCTAATCTCCCTTATAGAAAGGTTTGTAAATACCTCTCCACCTGTTCCGACTATCTCCCCTAGGTACTCGTGTTTATAGCTTTCCGGCTTAGTCTTTTTTAGGTGTTCTGCCTCGATAAAAAACTGTTCCCCAAGCCATTCTTTAGGTACTGTAAGGAATGTGGAGTGGTGCATTAATCGATTTTCGTTTATAACTAAACTTTCTGCATTAACCCAGTTTCTGTTACTTTTCGGTGGATTAAAGCTGTAAAATACGCAAAAAGGCGAACCACCTCTCATTAACGACTGATTTATGGTTCGCACTTCCTCCATTCCCGAAAACTCGTCTAGCTCCTCGTACCATATGTACTTGCAATAGCCTTTGCTAAACTTAGTTGACTTTATCTTTTTAGGATTATCTGCCCCTCTGAATATTATCTTTTGCCCTGTAAGGCTGTAGCGTATCTCTAAAGGGCTTAGCCTAAACTCCCAGTAGCTACTGACACCTAATACATCAATAGCCCACTTTAATTGCTCAAAAACGCTGTCCTTTAGGTTAAAACCTACCTTTCTGAGAACAACAGCATTTGCATTTTTGTCCTTCATCATTCCTAGAATTATCTCTATGGATATGAAAGATGACTTTGTACTGCCTCTGCCACCTTTCAGCCAATAATGGGTGTGATTGTTGTTTTTAATATCGTTATGTATGGTATAAAAAGAGGGTGCTATAATATTTGTTAATTTAATCATCTTTTTCAACACTTTCTATATCATCAAATATTTTTATAAATGCAGAACCTTCAACTTGGACTTTTTCTTTAAACATTCCTAAATGTTTTCCCAATAGTTCCAAAGATTTAACTTTATCATTCATTTTTATTTCAATTCCATTTTGCCCTTCTTTTATTCCAGCAATAGCTCCTATCTTTTCTTCTGGCATTTCATCTGTTGATTTTACTCTAACAACACCATTTTCTATTACAACAAAATCTGTTATTTTAGAAAATCCAATTTTACAGAGTTCTTTTATAACATCATCTTGACTTATTTCTGTTCTTTTTGCCCTTTCTTTCATCAATTCTTCAATATATGCTTTAACCTTAGCATTTCTTAGTAACTTAGATGCATTTACAGATGCAGTATTATCACTCTTTACTTTTGGGTATGTAGCCTTATATGCTCTGGTGGCATTAAGGTCGATAATATATTCATTTGCAAATCTTTTTTGTTTTTCGGTGATAATGCCACCCCCCTTTCACTAAAATAAAAAAGAACAGAGATTTTATATTCCCTGTTCCCTAATTCTTTACAATAACTATTATATACCATTTAAAATATATTTTTTCCCGTTTTTGTTCCATTTTGTTGCGTTTTTTTCCCACTTTTGTTCCAAATTGTTCCGTAAACGTTCCATTTTGTTGCAGATTTGTTCCATTTTGTTGCACGTTTTTTTTAAATATTATAGTTATCACATAAAAGAAGTATATCTTTTGTGATAACCTCAACTTTTCTACTTACTGAAGACTTTGACATATTAATATTTAAAGCAGTTGCAGTTATACTCATACCTTTTTTAAATACCATTTCAATTATTGTTTTGGCTTCACTTGATAGCATACCAATATAACAATCAAACTTTTCAGTATTTGTTTCAAGTTCATATATAAGTTTTTTGGTTAAGTATATTTCATTTAATATTTTTACTTTTTCTTTTTCATATGCCCTGTATATA
>JADIMX010000043.1 GCA_017694425.1 Candidatus Fimicola merdigallinarum | reverse complement strand
CAAGGAAAGACTTACAAAAGAAAAGTCCAAAGAACCTACTATAGATGAGATAGCAAAAGAAATGGACTTACCAAAAGAACAGATAGTGGTAGCATTAGACGCAATACAGGACCCTCTTTCACTTTTCGAGCCTATATATCACGATTCAAGTGGTGACGCTCTTTACGTTATGGACCAAGTAAAAGATGAAAAAAATAAGGATAGCAAGTGGATTGAGGATATTTCTATAAACGAGGCTATGAAAAAACTTAGCGATAGGGAAAAGAAAATATTGAGCTTAAGATTTTTTGAGGGGAAAACACAGACAGAAGTTTCTGAAGAAGTAGGCATTTCACAAGCACAGGTTTCAAGACTAGAAAAAAGTGCTTTAAAAAGTATGAAGAAATGGATATAAAAAAAGTACAGGCAAAGCCTGTACTTTTTTATTACTTAATTACTTCTTTTAGACTTAAAAAAGAAACCTATAAAACCAAATATAATTGCTGGAACTAACCAAGCAAATCCGATATTTGCAAGTGGCATTCTAGCCATAAATCCAAAGCCCATACCACTTTGCATAAGCATTTCCATAACACTTGCAAGAACAGCACCAAAAGCTGCAAATTTAAATATATTATCGTTTTTAATTTCGTTACCAAATATAGTAAGAATAATAAGAACTATTGCCGCCGGATATATTATATTAAGTACAGGGCCTGCAATAGCAATAATATAGTCTAATCCAAGGTTTGCAGTAATAGCACTAAATATACAAACAACTATAACTACTAATTTGTATGGTATTTTACCATTTGATAATTCATCAAAAAATGATGCTGTTGAGCTTACGAGAGCAACTGCTGTTGTAACGCAAGCAAGACCAACTACAACGGCAAATAAGATGATACCCATCTCACCAAAAAGAAGACGAACTATACTTGTAACTAATGCTGAACGTGATATAGTATCCTCAAAAATACCTGATGATGTAGCACCAAGGTAAGTAAGACCACCGTAAACTATTAAAAGACCAAGACCTGCAACAAGGCTACTTGCACCTGTAATAAGCATCTGTTTATTTTCGTCTTTATATCCTCTCTCTTTTACATTTCGTAATATTATAACACCGAATACAAGAGATGCCAAAACGTCCATTGTCTGATAGCCTGATGCTATACCTGCAGATACAACGTGGCTTATTTTTGGCTCAGATTCTATAACTCCGATAGGGTCAACAATACCTTTTATTATAAGAATAAGAAGACCTATAAAAAGTGCAGGTGTAAGGAATTTACCTACAATGTCAACTACAGATGATTCATTTAAACATAATACTAATATAATTAAGAAAAATACAACTGATGTTATAACAGGGCTAATATCACCGAATATAGGAATTATTGACATTTCGTGAACACTGGCTGATGTTCTTGGTATAGCAACAAATGGACCTATACAGAGAACTATGGCAGTGGAAAGTATCATAGCTGGATACTTACCTATTCTCTTTGTAACACCCTCAATATCACTTTTACATTTTAACATAGCAAATACAGCCACAAGTGCAAGGCCTATATCTGCCATATAGTAACTAACAAAAGCACTTATCCATTCCCCAGCTGTTTGAAAGCCTAAAAATGGGGGAAATATAACATTACCAGCACCAAAATACATTGAAAATAAGGCAAAACCTATAATCAATATATCTCTTATCTCTTTATTCATAAAAAACTCCTTTCCATACCCAATATATTTTTTGTATATGTTTTACCGATTATATCACATTTTTTATATATAATAAAATAAAATTTTTAAAAAGTAATATTTTTTTACAATTAATTACATTCTTTTTTATAAATATATACAAATTTAGTATATCGTTTTATTGTAAAAATATCACTTTGCGTTTTAAAAATACTGTATACAATGTATATTCTTGACAATATACTTTCACAGTTTTATAATTAATCATACTAATTTCACAATAAAACACTTTATTTAAAATATAGAGAGGACTACATAAAATGAGTGATAATATAGCTTTATATATAGGAAACCAAATACGTTTTTACAGAAAATCGGCTAAGCTAAGTGTAGAGGAGTTAGCAAAGCGTATAAATAAAAGTAAGGCTACTGTATCAAAGTATGAAAACGGCTCAATTTCAATAGATATAGAAACACTTAACAATGTAGCCAAAGCTCTAAATATAGATATATTAAACTTGATAGACTATAAAAGAGGGAATGCTAAGTATAATAAAATTGCATCAAATTCCTTTGAGGAGTGCGAAACTCTATACCTTTATCACTACTATAAAAAAGAATACCACTCTTCTATTCTTCACATTAGAAAAGAGGAATCTTCAGAAAAAATTTACGCTACAATGTACTATAAAGTTTCAGATATAGAAAACCCAAGCACTTGCAGTTGCATATACAATGGGTATATGAGTAGTTACGACCATATAATAAATTTCGTTTTACAAAACTATTATAGTCATTCTGAAGAAATATTAATAAATTCATTTATACCAGCAAACAATACTCAAATAGTTTTAGGTATGATGATAGGTATACAGGATAAAACTCTAAAACCTGCAAGTTTTAAGGTTGCTATATCAAAAAAACCTCTTTCCATAGAAGAAAAACAGGAGCTTTTACCAATATCAAAAGATGTTATAAAAAGATTAGAAGAAGACGGTGCATTAATAATAGAATAAAAAACTCTGTATATTACTAATACATTAAAAATACTTAGTACATTATTATTACATTAAAAAAGCTACGGAAAAACCGTAGCTCTTTTTTTTATTTAATATTTGTAATTTTATATACTCCCTCTTTTTCAGTAGCAGTATATTCAAACTGAATATTATCACCAACATTTTTTGTTATAATGTCAATATTATCTTTTACGTAAATACTATATATACCTGTATTGTCAACTAATTTTACAAAATAGCAAGTATTCCCGTCAATTACAGCCTCTTTTATAAATTCTATAACGCCGGAAACTGTATTTACATCTTTAGGCGTATCAGTAACTATACCATTACTTTTAAGGTATGATTTATATGTTCTCTCACAAGCTTCAACAGTTTCACCTATGGCAACTGTTTGATACTTCTCAACATTTACCATAGCATACATTTTTACAAGACCTGCACTATCTTTTAAAGCAAGGAAGTATGTTGGCTCTCCTGCCACATTTAAAAGAAGTGGGAATGTTGCCTTGTAGCCTAAATGCTGTACCTGCCCTTCTGCTGATGACATAGCAGAAAATTCTTCAGCACCGGAAATCTCATAATACCTAGTTTCCTTAGTTCTCTGATTCATAAGCACAAAACCTACATTTGAAAGGTCACCACTAACAGAAGTAACTCCAGTATATACCCAAACATCATCATCTAACGCTATATAGTTATAGCCTTCTGTTGTTTTAAGACAATCTCTCTGACCAAAAATACTATTTATAAACCCATTTCTAAGCTGACCGTAATAGTCATACTGCTCTATTAAAAGGTCTGCATCAAAAACCTTATCAATCCATTGTGGAACATCTTTTATATCGTAATATATATCCTCGCCAGTTATAGCATTTACAATTACAGCACCTTTTATATCTGTACCACCAAAAAGACCTATAGTCTTATCACTTACAGGACAAATCCAATACGGTATACCATTATCGTCAATTTCAAAATTCATACCACTAAACATAGCTGTAGGGTATCTAAACCTTATATGCCTTTTAAGGTCACGACTAAAGTGGTCTGAAGGAGAATATTTTATACCCTCTATAAGTTTTACAAGCTCAACATCTTGAGTTGTCATATCTATTCTTATATATGCAGGTATACCAGTCTTTCTATTTGTAAACCATTTAATCTCGTCTGCATACTCAAGTGGGGTAACTCTAACAGGCTTCTCTTTGTAGTTTATCTGTGAGTAGTAATCGCTAACTTCATACTGAGAAACCATATCAACCATACTGCCCATTTTTCTCTCTGCTAGTATAGAAGCTGAATCCTTATCTAATATAGGTATTTGAGAATAATCTATCTCCTTTATATCCTCGTTAAAATTGCTATTTTTAACATCTATAAGACTGCTATAGCTTGCCGAACGCACAACAGGAGATGACATTATCATTGCACCTACATACCCTACTATCAATAGAGCAATTAAGAAAAATACAACTTTCACTCCCCTAAACTTATGTATGTTCTCATCAATAACATCTGACTTTCTATTCACAGTTAAAAATATCTTTACTATATTCCACATATTAAGACAGAGCGCTACTACAAAAGCTACTGCTACGAAAGACCAAAATTCATAGGATTTTATGTTTATAGGTGGCAAATATATATAAAACATAATGCACCAAATGATAATGGTTAATATAATCGGTAAAATTTTCTTTTTCATTACCCTTTCCTCCTTTGTTGATAAAATTTTTAACATAAATCATAAATTGCTCAAATATAGTTAATAGATAAGAAACATTTTGATACAAATATTCGTAAATATTATATGTAGATATCCTTTAATATCCTCTTTACATATAATCATTAATTCATTATACTATAATATATTGTTATTGTAACTTAATTTTTTACTATTCTTGTTAAAAATATTATAAAAAGGAAGTGATACTATGAAAATCGAAAAAATCAGTGAAAACCAAATTAAATTTACTCTCACAAAATCTGACCTTACAGAAAGAGATATAAGAATAGAAGATTTGACAAAAACAAACGAAAAAACAAATGCTCTTTTCAAAGAGATTATGGAGCAAGCTATGAAAGAATACGGCTTTCATACAAAAGATGCCCCTCTTATGGTTGAAGCTGTTCCAGCTGCTATGGACGGTATTATGATTATAGTTACAAAGCTTCAAGATGACAAGAATAATAAAAAAGATACTAAATTAAATATGATAAAGCAATCTAAGGAGCTTAACCGTTTCAAGAGAAAATCCCTTGATACTTTCGAAAAAGAAAGTAAACCTGATGACAGTACAATTTTAATATATTCATTTAAAAATATTGATGATGTTACAAACGCTTGTGAAAGAGTACAAGATATCTTTAATGGCATAAGTTCTTTATATAAATATGACGATAAATATTTCTTAATTATACAGAATGACGCATCAAAATCACCTTCAGATTTAAGTGATATTGAGCTTATGGTAAGTGAGTATGGCGAAAAACATATTTCAACATCAATTTCAAAATACTTCCTTATGGAACACGGTGAAAAACTTATAGAAAACAAAGCTGTTTCTCTATTATCTACTAGCTTTGTATAATTTTTCTACATACAAAAAAGCACAGATTTTTAGTCTGTGCTTTTTTTAAATTCTATATCAAAAAATCTCTTTGACATCTCAAATACATTTTCCTCACCCATAATACCGGAAGAAACTGCAACACCACTTATACCTGTATCCTTAATAATACCTACATTATCAATATTTATACCACCTATGGCACAGACAGGTATTTTTACACCTCTAACAATATCAATAAGCCTTTCCTTTGTAAGAGGCTTTGTATCATTTTTAGTTGTTGTTGAAAACAATGCACCAGCACCTATATAATTTGCACCCTCTTTTTCTCTAGTTTTGGCAATATCAACTGTATTAGCTGTAGCACCAATAATAAAATTGTCGCCACAAATTTTTCTAACTACATTAACTGGAATATCGCTATTACCTAAATGAACTCCGTCTGCTCCAACAGATAAGGCAATATCAAATCTATCATTTATAATAAGAGGTGTATTATATTTTTTAGTAAGCTCTCTCACTCTAAGTGCTTTTTCATAAAATTCTCTGGAAGATATATTTTTTTCTCTTAACTGTACCATTGTAACTCCGCCTTTTAAACTTTCCTCTACAACGGTATAAAAATCTCTCCCCCTAAGTTTTCCGTTATCCGTAACCAAATAAACCTTTAACATATTTTCATTAAATTCCAAACTCTATACCCTCCATATCCTCTATACAAGTTTTATGTAAGTTAGAAATAGCATCTAAAAGATTAATTTTAAACTTGCAAACTCCTTCGCCGTCTTTTAAACTTTTCTCAGCAATTTCACCACACAAATTCATTGTAAGTATTCCATAAACTGCTACTAAAAACATATCACTTTCAACAGCAGAAAAACACGCCATAAGCTGTGAGGTCATACAGCCTGTACCACTTACTTTCTTTAAAAACTGGCTACCTCTTTTTATTTTTAAATATCTTCTTCCGTCAGTTATATAATCCTCTTTCCCAGTAACAGCAACGACACAATTCAATTCCTTGGCTAGTTTTTTTACCATTTCAAAATTACTTTCATCTAAAATATCTACAGCGTCAACACCCTTATTCATATTAGGAACAATGCCTGTTATAAACTTTATTTCCGATACATTTCCCTTTATGATAGAAACCTTAACCCTATCTAAAATATGCCTAACACCATTTTTTCTAAATTGGCTTACGCCTACCCCAACTGGGTCAAATATAATTGGTATTCCCTTTTCATTTGCCTTTTTTCCAGAAATTTTTATTGCGTCAAACCTATCTTTATCCGGAGTACCTATATTTAAAACAAGGCTATCAGCTATTGTAGTAACTTCTTCAACTTCATCACTACAAAATGCCATTATAGGAGAACCACCAAAAGCTGTACATACATTGGCACAGTCATTCATAGAAACAAAATTTGTTATACTGTGTACAATAGGATTTTTATCTCTAACTTCATTTAAAGCCCAGTAAAAATTTTTTAAAAAATCATTCATATCTCAAGCCTGCCTTATCAAAAAGCTCATAAAAATGATTTGTAGGTCCTATGCCCTTTCCTATATCAAGAGAATGTTCTATGGCAACTGTTATATACTCTTTAGCCCTTTTTACAGCGTCATAAACACTCATTCCATTAGCAAGATTTGAAGCTATTGCTGATGATATTGTACAGCCTGTTCCGTGAGTATTTTTAGTTTCTATTCTAGCTGTTTTAAACATTTTAATACTTTCCCCATCAAAAAGTATATCTATTGCATCACCCTCAAGATGTCCCCCTTTCAAGAAAACATTTTTACAACCCATTTTATAAATTTCTTTAGCTACTCTTTCCATATCTTCAATACTTTTTATCTTAATTCCTGAAATAACCTCAGCCTCTGGAATATTAGGTGTTAAAAGATATGCAAGTGGTATAAGCCTTTTTATAAGACTTTCCTTGGCTTCCGGATTTAAAAGGTCAAATCCGTGTTTAGAAATCATAACTGGGTCAATTACAATATTTTTAGGCTTATAAAATTCAAGTCTATCAGCTATTACATTTATAGCATCAATATTTGAAACCATACCTATCTTTACAGCCGAAACCTTAATATCTTCAAATATTGCGTCTATCTGCCCTTTTATAATCTCAGGTGATATATCCTGACAGCCAAAAACACCCTGTGTATTTTGAACAGTAACTGCTGTAATAACACTCATACCATATGTCCCATTGGCAGAAAAAGTTTTTAAATCTGCCTGTATTCCTGCTCCACCACAAGTATCACTACCTGCTATTGTAAGTACATTTTTCATATTATTTCCCCCTAAAATTTACACATAAATTTAACTATAGTCCTAGATTTAAGTATCATATAAGCTATAATTCCACCGGATAATGAACTTAATGTAAAAGGCACAATATAAACAAATAAACTTAAACTTCCACTTCCCATTAAAAACTTAGCTATAGGAATAGATATAATACCACCAACTATACCTGTGCCAAAAACCTCACCTATTACAGCCAAAATATTATTTTTGCTATATTTATAAAAAATTCCCGATAAAAAAGCACCTATCATACTACCACTAAAAGCTAAAATAGAGCCTGTACCCATAAAATTTCTTAAGAGAGATATAGTAAAAGCATTTAGTACAGCATAAAATGGTCCAAGCATTACAGCAGAAATAATATTAATTGTATGCTGTATAGGAAAACATTTAGATGCACCAATAGGAATATATATAATATTCCCACAAAGTACTCCTATAGCTATAAACATAGCTGATATAGTAAGTTTTCTTGTATTCATATAATCCCCCCTTTGTAATAAAAAAAGCCAAAATAAAAACGTATTAAAAAAATACAGTTTTATTTTGACCTTCTTCGTAAAATACTTGCTTCCCTACGTCGGTATTATCCGAATCAGGTTCAGGAGTAAAATTTTACGGAAATTTTTCTCAGCTACCCAATATGTAGCACCCCCAGCAAAACTATATGCTTTTATTTTAGAATATCACCTATGATAAATATTGTAAAGTGTAAATTTTAAATTTTTTATTTAACTATTAATCTTATATATAACTCATTTAAATTTATAAATATCTACTTTTATCAGTCTTTTTATATAAAAATTATATTAACTACCATAT
>JADIMX010000002.1 GCA_017694425.1 Candidatus Fimicola merdigallinarum | reverse complement strand
GATTTATTTCAAATAAAATATTAGGTGTATTAAATTTATTTGTATAGTATTTAATAGGTTATTATATTAGGTTTATACTACAATAAAAAACTGACACTACTTTAAAGTAATGTCAGTTTTATTTTTATATTATCTCCATTTTATATTCTGTGTGTTCTTCATCTGGAAAAATCTATTTTCGTTTAGGTGGTCTCTTACAATTCCTAAAGCCTCGCCGAAACGCTGGAAGTGTACAACTTCTCTTTCTCTCAAGAATTTTAATGGTGCTAAAACATCAGGGTCATCTGTTAAATCCATCAAATATTCGTAAGTTGAACGGGCTTTTTGTTCGGCAGCCATATCTTCGTATAAATCTGTAATAGGGTCGCCTTTTGACTGAAGATATGCGGCTGTAAAAGGTACGCCGGCTGATGATGAAGGGTATATTCCTAGACCGTGGGCAACGTAGTAGGAGTCAAGCCCTGCCTCTTTAATCTGTTTATCTGTAAGTCCTTGTGTAAGCTGTTTTACTATTGTTCCCATCATTTCTAAGTGTGCTAATTCCTCTGTACCTACTGTGGGATTACTTTTTTCGTTTATCAAGTATTTTTTGTACCGTTTCAAAGGTTTCTCTGTCGATTATTGGTGTGTGGTGGTTTTTTATGGTTATAAAGTCTATTTCGCCTTTGTTGTAAACTCTCTTATGGGATATATAATCTTTTGTATAGGTTTTTTGTTGGACTAAATCTCCTATATATTTTTCATTTCTTAAAATTCTATGAATAGAGGAGGCATTCCAAGTTAAGTTACCTTTGTAGGTTGGTATTTTTAAGATTGTAAGGAGTTTTGCTATCTTGTAAGGAGAAAGTTCTTTTTCGGCTAATGAGAATATAAGTTTAACTATTTCTGAACTTTCTTTATTTACTCTTATATCTCCGTTTTTAACATCATATCCTAAAACACTTCTACCGAAAACCACCCCTTTTTCCATACTTACCTTTTGCCCAAATTTAACTCTATCAGATATTTTTCGGCTTTCCTCCTGTGCTAGTGATGAAAGTATTGTTATTCTTATTTCAGAAGTGTCTTCAAGAGTGAATACATCTTCTTTTAGAAAGTATATACCTATATTTTTATTTTTTAAAATTCTTATGTATTTTAGAGTTTCTAGGGTATTTCTTGAGAAACGACTTATATCTTTTGTTAGTATTAAGTCGTACTTATGACTTAGTCCGTCTTTAATCATTTTCTTAAACTCTGTTCTATTTGATACTGTTAGGCCAGAACCTATGTCCAAATATACTTTTTCTAGTGTAAGGTTATTGTTTTTAGATATATATTTTTCTAAAAACTCTTTTTGTGATATTAGTGATTTTTTCTGCTCCTTTTTATCTGTTGAAACACGACAGTAAATAGCAACTCTTTTCATAAATTTTTCCATATATTTTTTGTAAGTATATGATTTTAACTGGTTTTATATTATAATTGCTATTATACAAAGTATATTTTTAGGGGGAATTAAAATGAATTTTGTATTTTCTGATAGGGCAGAAAGTTTTAAGCCCAACATATTTTCTATATTGAATGATAAGAAAAATGAAAGGTTAAAAGAGGGGAAAACAGTTTACAATTTATCTGTTGGAACACCGGATTTTAAGCCGGATAATCACGTTATGGAGGCGGTTTCTAAAGCTACACTTGAAGCTTCTAGCTATAAATATGCTCTTACAGACTTGCCTGAGCTTGTGGAGGCTGTCAAGAATTGGTACAAGAGAAGATATGATGTTTCTCTTAAATCTAGTGAATTTATGTCGGTATACGGCTCTCAGGAGGGCATAACTCATATATGTCTTGCTCTTTGTAATGAGGGTGATGTTGTTCTTGTGCCTGACCCTTGTTATCCTATATTTAGCACAGCACCATTTCTTTCAAGTGCTAAAGTTGAATATTATAAGCTGTTGGAGGAAAACGACTATCTTCCGGATTTAGATAATTTTGACCCTGAACTTTTAAAAAGGGCAAAGGTTATGATAGTATCTTTTCCGGCAAATCCTATATGTAAAACTGCACCTGATGATTTTTATATTAAGCTTATTGAGTTTGCGAAAAAACATAATATAATAATAATTCACGATAATGCCTATTCTGAAATACTTTTTGACGGGAGAGTTGGAAAGTCATTTTTAAGTTTTGAAGGGGCTAAAGATGTAGGTGTTGAGTTTAACTCTCTTTCTAAGACTTATAATCTTACAGGTGCTAGAATATCCTTCTGTTTAGGTAATGAGAAAATTATAGAGAAGTTTAGAACTGTAAGAACTCAAATTGATTATGGTATATTTATACCGGTGCAGAAAGGAGCTATTGCCTGTTTAAATGGTCCGCAGGATATAGTTGAGAAAAACCGTATTGAATATCAGAAAAGACGTGATGCTCTTTGTGGTGGACTTAGAAAAATTGGGTGGGATATACCGGATTCAGAGGGCACTATGTTTGCTTGGGGTAAACTGCCTAAGGGATATACAAATTCTGATGAGTTTTGTATGGAGCTTTTAGAAAAGACAGGTGTTATATGTACTCCTGGTTCTAGTTTTGGGTCTATGGGCGAGGGTCACGTTAGATTTGCTCTTGTTCTTCCGGTTGAGAAGATAGAGGAGCTTATAGACGTAATAGATAAAAGTGGAATAATTAAAAAATAATTTTTGACGGATTTATATCCGTCTTTTTTTATACTTTTTTTCATAGCATAGTATAAAAAAAGAGGTAGTTTTTTGGATAAGCTTAGGGTTGCTATTTATGTTAGAGTTAGTACAGATAAAGATGACCAGATAAACTCATTTCATTCTCAAATTAAATATTTTACAGACTATGTTGAAAGTAATGATAAGTGGGAATTTTATAAGGTTTATTGTGATGAGGGGGTAAGTGGTACTAATACAGAAAAACGAAGTGGATTTAATGAAATGATAACAGATGCTTTAAATGGTGAAATAGATTTAATACTTACTAAAGAAGTTTCACGTTTTGCGAGAAATACCATTGATACTTTGAAATATGTACGGCTTTTAAGAGATAAAAATGTTTATATAAAATTTATGCTTGATGGAATAGATACAAGTCAAGTTGACGGTGAGCTTAGGCTTACTATTATGTCTGCCATAGCACAGGAGGAAAGTCGAAAAATATCTGAACGTGTTAAGTGGGGTCAGAAAAGACAGATGGAAAAAGGCGTTGTTTTTGGTAGAAGTCTTTTGGGGTACAGAGTTTTAGGTGGCAAACTTTATAAGGTTGAAGATGAGGCAGAAATAGTTAGGCTTATATTTCATAAATATGTTTTTGAGGGAAAAGGTACTTGTGTTATTGCTAGTGAACTTAATGATATGAATATAACCACTTACGGAAAGTCTGGTACTTGGAGTGGCTCTATGGTTTTGAAGGTACTTAAAAATGAGAAATATGTAGGTGACCTTTGTCAAAAAAAGACGTGGACAAAAAGCTATTTAGACCATAAGAAAAGATATAATTACGGTGAGGAGGACAAGGTTTATATAAAAAATCATCACAGCCATATAGCTATAATATCTAGAGATATTTGGGATAAGGCACAGATAAGAGTTAATAATACAAGCAGAGGTAAAAGGAATAAAAGTTATTATTATAGTGGGAAGATTTTTTGTGGTTGTTGCAAAGATAAGTTTATACCTAGAGTTAGAAAGAACAGAGTATATTGGGGTTGTATAAACAAGGCTAAGTCTATTAGGGATAGGGGACAGGAATGTTTTATAAATAAGTGGATTAGGCAAGAAAGTATAGAGGATATTTTAAAATATATTTGTGAACGTGAAAAGTATACGGTTTATGATTTGGAATACATTACGGTTATAGATAATAATAGTGTTGATGTTAAGTTTAAGGAGAATGATTTTTTATTTAGGGTAGAGTATAAAACTTATGGGAAACTGGATAAATACAGGACAGATATCGATAGTTATACTATTGTTAAAAGTGTACAAAAAATATAGTTTTTTAAGTGCTATTTTAGAAATATATACGTCATAATTGATAACATTTCAAAACTTTTATAGAAAATATTGATAATTTTGTAATCGGTGGTATAAT
>JADIMX010000042.1 GCA_017694425.1 Candidatus Fimicola merdigallinarum | reverse complement strand
ATATAAAAAACATCTATATATAACTAATTTTTTAATATAATTTATTTTACTTCAACAAATCATACTTACCTATTTTTTTAATAAATTCTATATCCTTTTTTGAAAGCTCAGCATTTTTTATAAGGTCGGGGCGTTTTTCTATTGTTCTAATTATAGACTGCTCCCTTCTCCACTTATCTATATTAGCGTGGTGGCCAGAAAGTAAAACATCTGGGACTTTTTTCCCCATAAATTCCGGTGGTCTTGTATACTGAGGATACTCAAGAAGGCTTTCGGAAAAACTTTCATCTTGGAAAGACTCTGCCTTACCTAAAACTCCGTCTACAAGGCGAGAAACAGCATCTATAATCATTATAGAGGCAAGTTCACCACCAGTTAATACAAAGTCGCCAATAGAAACCTCATCAGTTACAATTTCATCTATAACTCTTTCATCAATACCCTCATAATGTCCACAAAGGAAAACTATATTTTCCTCTTTTGAAAACTCCTCAGCCATTTTCTGATTAAAAGTTTCACCCTGTGGCGTCATATAAACTACACGAGTATTCTTGCCAACTTTATTCTCTATACTTTTATAAGCGTCATAAACAGGCTGTGGTCTAATAACCATACCTGCACCACCGCCATAAGGATAATCGTCAACGTGGTTATGCTTATCATTGGAGAAATCTCGAATATTTATAGGCTCTACATTTATTTTTCCCTCTTTCATAGCTCTACCGGTTATGCTATGGGATAAAGTATCTTTTATCATATCAGGGAAAAGTGTTAAAACAAAGAAATTCATTAACCTCTCAACCCTTCTAAAAGTTTTACAGTCATTTTTCTATTTTCAATATCTACATTTAAAATACAGTCTTTTATAGCAGGTATAAGAAGCTCTTTTTCGCCCTCTTTTTTAACGCCGTAAACGTCATTAGCACCTGTTTCATATATATCTGTCAATACACCTAAAAATTCTCCGTCATCAGCATATACTTCCATATCGTAAAGGTCCCTTGTGTAGTACTCGTTTTCTTCAAGAGGTATAGCCTTTTCCTCCGGAATTAATATAGTTGCATTTTTATAGGTTTCAGCCACGTTTATATCATTTATCTCTTTAACTGTAACAAGGACAAATTTTTTATGGTAGGCTATTTTCTGTATATGAAAAACTTCCTCTTTGCCTCTATTTTCAACAATAATCTCTTTTAAAAGTTCAAATCTTTCAGGATTTTCAGTAGTTGGAAACACTCTGAAAGTACCTTTTATACCGTGAGTTCCTGTTATTTTTCCTATTTCAAAATATTTACCCAATATATTCACCTCTAAAAAAATAATAGTATAATACTATATTACCATTTTTATATCTATTTTTAAATATAAAAAAGCATAAAAATAGGACTGCCATTAAAGACAGTCCCTATCATTATTATACAATCTCAACAATGATTTTCTTATCCTCGTGGATTGCAGAGGCTTTTACAACAGTTCTTATTGCCTTAGCAATTCTACCCTGTTTGCCTATAACTTTACCCATATCTTCAGGTGCAACTCTAAGTTCAAGAACTATACTTTTGTCGTTCTCAAGCTGTGTTACAGAAACTTTATCTGGGTTATCCACAAGATTTCTTGCGATTACTTCTAAAACCTCTTTCATAGTAATCTCCTCCAATTAGTTGAAGAAATCAGCAATTATTCTCCAATAACGCCTGCTTTCTTTAATAAAGCTTTAGCTGTGTCTGAAGGCTGAGCACCGTTTGATATCCATTTTTTAGCCTCTTCAGCATCTACTTTTAATACAGCTGGTTCTTTAGTTGGGTCATAGTAACCGATTTCAGCAATTGATTTACCATTTCTTGATGTTCTAGAATCTGCTACAACTATTCTATAGAATGGTGCTTTTTTAGCTCCTAATCTTTTTAATCTTATTCTTACTGCCATTTTAAATTCCTCCTAAAATTATAAATAGTTTATTTTTAATATTTTATCTAAAAAAAGGAAGTTTGAACTTTCCTCTTTTTCCCTTTTGTAAATCACCTAATTGCTTCATCATTTTTTTCATTTCTTCAAACTGTTTAAGCAATCGGTTAACTTCGGCTATGTTTCTACCACTACCCTGAGCAATACGTTTTTTTCTAGGTCCATTTAATATTGAAGGGTTTCTTCTCTCCTCAATAGTCATAGACTGAATTATTGCCTCAACGTGAGCAAGTATTTTAGGGTCAAGGTCTGCATCAGATATATTAAGCTGATTCATTCCCGGAATCATACCAATAATATCTTTAATAGGACCAAGTTTTTTCACCTGTTGCATTTGAGCTAAAAAGTCCTCTAAAGTGAACTCATTTTCCCTCATCTTTTTCTGAAGCTCCATAGCCTGTTTCTCGTCAAAAGTAGCCTGAGCCTTATCGATTAATGAGAGTATATCTCCCATACCGAGTATTCTTGATGCCATACGGTCTGGGTAGAAAGGTTCTAAATCTTCCATTTTTTCACCCATACCAACGTATTTAATAGGCTTTCCTGTGACGTGTCTTACTGAAAGAGCAGAACCACCTCTAGTGTCACCATCAAGTTTTGTAAGGATAATACCGTCAACACCAAGCTGAGTATCAAAACTTTCAGCAACAGTAACAGCGTCCTGACCTGTCATAGCATCAACTACAAGAAGTATTTCCTGTGGTCTTATAGCTGATTTTATATCTTTAAGTTCGTCCATAAGTTCTTCATTAATGTGAAGACGACCAGCAGTATCTATAAGTATAACGTCATTTTTATTCTGTTCTGCATACTCAAGAGATTTTTTTGCTATCTCAACTGGACTAACTTTGTCACCCATTTCAAATACAGGTATATCATAATTTTTACCTACAACCTGCAACTGTTTTATAGCTGCCGGTCTGTAAATATCACAGGCAACTAAAAGAGGTTTTTTACCCTGTTTTCTAAGTAAACCTGCAAGTTTACCACTTGTTGTAGTTTTACCTGCACCCTGAAGACCAACCATCATATAAACTGTAGGCGGTCTGTTGGCGAATGTGAGCTTGCTTTGAGTAGTACCCATAAGCTCAATAAGTTCTTCATTAACAATTTTTATAACCTGCTGTCCTGGATTAAGTCCTTCAAGAACCTCACTTCCGACAGCTCTCTCTGTAACTTTTTTAATGAAAGACTTAACAATTTTGAAGTTAACGTCAGCTTCAAGTAAGGCAATTTTAACCTCACGCATAGCAGTTTTTACGTCATCTTCTGTAAGCTTTCCTTTGCTTCTAAGCTGTTTAAAAACTTCTTGAAGCTTTCCTGATAAACCTTCAAATGCCATAAACTAAACCCTCCTGCTAGCAAAGTATATCATCTGCTATTCTTTTAATATCCTCTATACAATTAAGCATATTATAGGGCAATTCAAATTTATTCTCAATATCTTCAGCAATCTTTTTAATTTTAGAAACAGCCTCCTTATGAATAAGAAATTTTTCAACAAGATTAAGCTTTTCCTCGTATTCTTTTAATATTTTCTCAGTACGTTTAAGCTGGTCTCTAACAGCTTGACGACTTATATCAAGTTCTAAAGCTATTTCTGAAAGAGAAAGGTCATCATCATAATACATACGATAGATGTTTTTCTGCTTTTCAGTTAAAAGCTCACCATAAAAATCAAAAAGAAGTGAAATTTGTAATAAACTATCCATATTCATCTCTCCCTAATAAGGGTGTAAAGTATTTTTACTTTACTTGGAATATTCTACAACAAAAAAACAGGTCTGTCAAGTATTTTTACTTTACACTTTAAAAATTTATGACTTAGATAATTTTTAGCTTTATATATTAAACTTAAAATCTAATTATCACAAAATACAACAAAATACATTTGATTGAATTTTTATCTTGATTAAACATATTGAATTAATTTTTATTTTTATATTCTCAAAGATATGAATACAAAATACAATAGAACAAATTACACTATATATTTCAAAACATATAGTAACTATTTTTAAGAATTATAAATATTGCATTAGATTATGATTAAATTGAAATATTATTTATCTATGTGTTCTACATTGTTTTTAGTTGATTTTAGTTAAGTATTCTGATTATATTTCTTTAAAAAATCTGCTTTTTAAATTCAACAACAGGTTCATAGTACATTTTTTTGAAATGGGAATGTCCTCAGATATAAAAAATAATTTTTTAATTCAAACATACTTAAAAGCATACTATATAAAAACTTAATAATACGAAAAATCAAAACACAACCAAATTTTAAATACACTACTCAATTTAACTATCACCAATATAAATCGGTATCAAAATACACTATTTAACATTTTTAATATCTTTTTTACCGAAGTTTTTATAAATATCTG
>JADIMX010000041.1 GCA_017694425.1 Candidatus Fimicola merdigallinarum | reverse complement strand
CTCGTGGGCTCGGAGATGTGTATAAGAGACAGACACAGGACTATTAATTTCTTTTTCTATATCAAAAAGCTTTTTATTAAGTCCTTCAAGTCGTATGTAGTTTAAATCTAAGGCTTTTTTATCTCTATAGTATTTATTAAGTTTTTCTTTTATAGATTTATAATCTTTAGTATTCAAATTAAATCCGCCCCCTATTTTTATTAAAATGTGGTATAATAAAAATGTTCATTTGATTTTGGGGGCGAAAGCTCCTTTTTATTTTGCTTAAATATTAAAAAATTTTAAAAGTACTATATAATCTCTTGTCTACTTAAATTCTTTTTTTCACTTCTCCAAATTCTTCAAAACAATATTTTGAAAACTTCCCCCTAAGACTAAAAAATTTTATTAGTGTGGGTGAAACTTCTACTATTCATAATAAAATGGTATAATATAATTGAAAGTACCTTGAGTGCCTACGTGGTTCAGGGGCGTATCTTTAAGGGAATTAGTTTAATCTAATTCCCTTATTATTTTACCATTTTATAAAGCTATCAATATATCCAAAATGCCATTTGCAACCATAAATCCAAATGGGGCTATTAAGCAAACAGCCACACTCATTGCGAATATCTCTAGTAAAAATAACAATATTTTTTTAAACATTCCAAACCACCTATATCCTTTCCAATTTAACCTCTACCCTTGGCACTTCGCTATAAAACTTTTCAAATTGCACCGACACTATCTGTGCGTCATCTCGGTATGCCACACCATTTAAGCTATCCGATATAGCCTTGCCAATATTATCCCAGTCAGGCTTTTTAGTAGGTCGCAAAACTCCCTCATCTATAAGTGCCCTCTTTTTCTTCGGCATACTTTTAGGAATTTTAAAATATGCCACTATATGTAGTTTAATACTGTCATCATCATTAAATTTAAAGTCGCCACATTGACTTTCATATGATAATTTAATTAAGTTTTCATATATAACTGTCTTCTCCGGTGTTCTTGCAAAGGTTCTGCCACCTACATTTGTAAATCTTGGTCGCCCTTTGCCTGTAGGCTCACCTAGTACTGTAAATTCTAATTTCAATGCTTTTCTCCGTTTCTATATCCATTTTCTTCTACTAATTCATATGCAATTTTAAATGTATCATTTTTACAAACATATAACTCATTATTAATACCTTTAATAATATAATCTTTAATATTTACAATATATCTTGCATAATCAGTTACAATTATCAAAATCCCATTGTTTTTTTCCATTCCATTGTATAGCTTCAATTTCCAATGGTTTTTTCTATATCTCATTTTATTTCTCCATTAATTCAGGATTATCATAAATATTTCCGATAACAACTACATTTTTAGTATTACTACCTTGTATATATATTTTTTCTTCGCCTTCGCCTAGAGCATAGCAAGAATAATCATTATTTACATATATTATCAAAGGCTCTGTATATCCTTTAATATTAACAATATCACCTTCAAAAATCTTGTTGCCATTTTTATCAACTATTCCTGTGAAATGTCCTATAGTTCCAAAATCAACTATAAATGCAGAATTATTTTTATCAATTATACAATCTGTACTTTTGTCATAATAACCATATATCCATTGATTATTATCAATACTTTTTCCTCTGGATAAAATTTTTCGCATTTCAAATTCAACTCCAATGCCCTTATTCTTAAAATTTATTCCGTTATATATTCTTCTTAAAACGGCAAATTCTCATCTTCAATGCTTTCATCTATTGGATAAAAGCCTTCTCCTGCTGACTGACCACTACTCCTACCCTCAAAGCTAGATTTACTTTCAGCGAAATACTGTTCCTCGACTACAACGTCAGTAGACCAGTGCTTCTGACCGTTCTGGTCGTTCCAAGAACGCACCTGAAGTCTACCAACAATGCTTATAAGCTGTCCTTTTTTCAAATATTTTTCGGCAAACTCACCTATTTTACCGAAAGCAACACAGTTTATAAAATCTGCCTCCTGCTCTCCCTGTCCTTTGAAACGACGATTCACTGCCAATGTATATCTTGCCACAGCCACAGGCTCTGGACCTTTTGAATATCTTACTTCTGGCTCTTTTGTAAGCCTACCCATTAATAAAACCTTATTCACAATTAAACCTCCTTACAAATCAAACTTTTAATCATATTTCTGACATTTTTAATATTGTTCTCAATATTTATAGGTCTATTTTCTTCTTTTTTCTCAATTAGCGGTTTATCATTACAAGATATACTTTCTGTTTGACTGTTTTTATGCATTTCTATATTCATTTGTATTTTTTCACGTATAGGTAAAGGTATAAGTCTTTGTTCATTTTCTCTTTTTTCAATCTGTGAATATATTTTAATAAAATGAGCTCTATCAGCCATTACATTTTCACTTGTGCATAACTCTTTCCAGCCACCCATACGGTTAACAGACTGTCTAACTATTTGTGGAAGGCTTTCAAGTGCCTCTGCCTCTCTCATATAACCATAGTTTCTTATAGCCCTTGTAATTTGACTCCACGCTTCTCCGGTATCTAAAACTGCACCCTCTTGTGTTGTTACAATAGCTTGTCTAAGTTCTGCAACACTTGGAGGAAACTGTGAAGTTGAAATTATTTTATAAAGTGCAAGTTTTACATCAGAAATATCAGTATCAGCAAACATAACAGACCATAAATTTATAACAGCCTCTGCATCATTTTTGCTCATACCTTGATAAAATTTAGGATATGCAGATTTAATAATTGTCAATACAGATATAGTTTCTTCCCTTGTCAAAATAATCCCTCCTCTTTTGCTATATCCAAAAATACATTTGAACTACTTGAATTTTTTTGAGAAACATTGGAAATACAAGAATTAGAAACACAAGAAATATTATTATCATAGTTACCGTCAATCACCTTTACAAAGTTTCTATCCGATATGAACCAATCGAAGTTAGCCACCCAATTCCTACTATTTGCACCCTTCAAAAAATCCGACTTCTCAGCTTTCTCAAACATAAGTTTAAAGTCTTCGACTGTATATTTCCTAAGTCTAGCCCTAAGTCCTTTTTTTCTAGCCTCCGATAGCTTGGTGCATTTGGGGAATGACACGCAGGTGTCATTATACATATCAACGATTAGTTGATATACACTATTATTCTTCGTTTCTTCTCTTTCTTTATTTTCTTTTATTTCTTCTCTTTCTTTTATTTCTTTAGTTGTTGTCGTTTGTTTGTCGTTTGTTTGACTTTCCTTTGCCTTTTCATTGTCTTTTGTTTGTCTTTCATTTGTCGTTTGTTTGTCGCTTCCCAATTCAACAGCTTGAAATTTACTGAAGTTTACAACCTTTATAAGGGTAAATTTGTTTGTCGCACTGGTTTCTATCTCTCCTGTTTCTGATAGCTTATCAAGAGCCGTTCGCACCTCTCTAGAAGTTAACCCCGTTTCCTCAGACAAGTTTTTTAGACTGGTCACAAACTGACCTTTTTCTATCTCCACGCCCCTCCACTTCTTAGGCTCATAATTGCATTTCAGAAGCAGATGAATAAAAAGCGATTTCACGTTAGTATCGGTGTACCACTCCCAGTCAAGCATTGACCGATACAGTTTAACAAAGCCGTTCATCTCCTCACTCCTTAGGCTTGTACCACATATTTTCTGGGAAAAAGAGGCTTATGCCCCTTCCTCCTCTTTCCTTTTTTGAATGTTTTCTATAATCTGCCTTTTAAGTTGGCTAAGCTCCCTTTGATACCTTTCCTCCTCCTCGGGAGTATGCACCGGAAACACGTTTCGGCAGTTGTAACGTCTGCCACTAGGTGCTATGTATATATCCTCTATAATCCTGCACTCCCTCCCGTCTACAATATCCATATACTCAGCCTTTCTTATTATCTCCATATATTCACCTCTCTCTTTTAAGACAATATATGTTTTTTGTGGCTTGTACTATTATCGTAACTAGCCAAAAGTCTAAAAAAGTCCCAATTTTAAAAATACATTCCCCTACATCTGCCACCTTCACAGAGTAAACCTTTTCGCAATAGCCCAATATCGTAAAAGTATAAAATCTCATCAATAGTTTTTATATCGTAGTAACTAAAGTCTTTACTAAATCTTTTAATCATCGCTATTCCCCCTAAACCAACTGCATTATTATGTAACCGAAGTTAAAGCCTGTAATGGCTATAAGTACCATTATTGCCACAAGAAAAAAGGCTGTGTAATCGTAAAACTTGGATTTTAAAGACCTCATTTCCCTTGTGTTTTTTTGAATATATAAATCTGTTTTCCCCTGTCGTTTTTTTATGGATTTTATGTCATTGTCCACTATCAAAAATCGCCCTCTAAACTCGGGTATGACGTTATTATTTATGTTTTGAATAGAAATCTCATTCTGCTTTTTAGCTCTCTTTACAGCCTTAATGCCCATTTTTATCCCCCTCTAATATATGGTGTAGTTTTCCCGTATTTATCAATTCGTCTATGGTTCTTATTTGTTCTTTAAATTCTGAAAAATCCGTATCATTTGATATCTTCCTGTAATGCTCAATGATGTGACTTCTGAAAAGCATATAGCCTATTAATAGCTCAGATTTGCTAAGACTTACGATTTTTGTATCTGCAATTCTACCCTTTAACTTAAACTTAATCATTGTACTTGCTACCTCCGTATATGTTGTATTCAGGATATATGTCATCTCTAAGAGGTAACCCCTTTTGCTTTCTAATGCCGTTTAATATCCTGTTCCATAACTTCCACTTGTATATGTATTGGCTGTCTGTAATTCTATGGCTCATTTTTTACTCTCCTTTGTGTATACAAAAACTCTCTTGTTGGTGCTTGCATTTCTAATGGCTAACCCTGTTATAATCCCCTTTTCGTAGGCAATTTTTTCAACAACGAACTTGTCATAGGTGGAATATTTTCCATTTCTGCTTGTGATGTTGCAGTCCGACGAGTTTACCCATATAAAAGGGGCTGTGTAAAGTTCACGACCTATGCCCCAGTTAAAACAGGCACGTTTAAAGCTGTCAGAGGCTTGTCCTTTTTCTTTCTCGGTGTAGCTCTCTGTCCCTACGTCTTGTTTCCAAATCCATTCGTCGCCGAACTTTATCCCCACAGAACAGAATAAATTTCCGTTAATTAATTCGTGACGTCTTTGCCAGTTTTCAGGGGATACAGTTTCATCTAGAATATTCATATCGCACCTTGCGTCTTTGTATAGCAATAAGGCACAACCCTTGTCGTTTATGGTGGCAACTCTAATTTCAATCTCGCTAGCACACAGTGTCCTAAACATCTTTTTCACCTCTTTTGGCTACTTCACGCTCAGTAGCCATTATGTCAGCTACTTCTTTGGATAGCTCTTTAATTCTGTTTCTAATGCCAGCCATAAGTTTTTCGCACTCCTCACGCTCGATAGCTATTTCTGATAAACGAATTCTTGATTTGTCAGTCATTTTTGCCACCTCCTAATGCTCTACCTAATCTTTGATACCTGTAAGCATAAACACATCTTTCTTCAAATTCACATTTTCGGTCTTCATTTTTATAAGTTTCTTTCAAATTTATCACCCCCTTATGCCGATTTGTAGTATTTTTAATTTAAATAATCAGAGCCTGATAACAAATAGTCTGTACTAACTCCAAAGATTTTAGATAACTTAATAAGTGCAGAACTTGGTACTTCCGTATATTCGTTAATCCAGTTGTAATACGTTTTTAACGAAACATTAAGTTCTTTAGCTAAACTAGATTTACTAATTCGTTTTCTAGCTCTCTCAGCCTCGATATTATTTAACATAACAATCACCTCCTTGCTCGTTTTGAGCTGTTACAGTTATGATTATATACTCATAACGAGCATATTTCAAGTACTTTTTTACTCAAAACGAGTATTTTTTTATTGACAATATGTAATCTCTTACATATAATTGAATTAACAAGGAGGTGATATACTATGACTTTTGGCGAAAGATTAATTAAACTTCGCACAGAGAGAGGATATCCAAATAGAACTCAGTTTGCTAAAATACTTGGAATACCCTCTACCACTTTACGCAACTACGAAAAAGACGAGCGTGAGGCAGGACACAAATTTTTAATTCAAATTTCAAATTTTTTTGATGTAACAGTAGATTATTTGCTGGGAGTTACAGATGAAGAAAATAATTATAATGAAAACAGAAGTACTCCTACATCTAATGATAACGAAATTGTATCTCTATATAATTTACTAGATACAGAGGATAAAGCCGAAATCAGAGGCCTAATCAAAGGAATGTTGCGTGCCGAAAAGTACTCCGCCTCTAAAAGTAAATTACACGCATAGAAAAGAATATTTTCTTTATAAATTTTTCTAAAACTTAATATTATATCTAAAAAAAGAAAGGAGTAATAACATATGAAAAAAATACTACTAATACTTTTTTTCGGTTTTTGGTGCTCGTTCTGTTTTGCTGGAATAGTAACAAATATTCATCATTACAGCGTATTAGACTTCATAATAGTAACAGCTTTTGCATTAGCACCATTTGGAATTTACTATTTATACAAAACCCTTAAAGCGAGAAATAGCGATTTGACAGAAGCATCTCAATTTAATGACTGGTATAAAGAAGTTACAGGTCTATGCATATTATCAATTTTAATACCTATAATAC
>JADIMX010000040.1 GCA_017694425.1 Candidatus Fimicola merdigallinarum | reverse complement strand
TAGTATGTCTGAACTTAGAAGAAATCCTATAACAGGTGAATGGGTTACTTTTGCAGTAAATAGGGGAAATAGACCCTATGATTTTGTTAAAACCAATACACCTAAAGAAGATACCCAAAAAACTTGTCCCTTTTGTATAGGTAACGAAAGTGAAACTACAAAGGCTGTTTTTCAAGATAAAGAAAATGACTGGACAGTTAGAGTTTTTCCTAATAAGTATCCGGCATTTAGCGGTAAGGAAGTAGATAGTTTTTCTGATGAAATTTATGAAAGTAGTACAGGTGTTGGAATACACGAGGTTATAGTAGATACACCTGACCATTTTGAAAAACTTCACCAGTTTACAAAGGAGCATATGTTAGATGTTTTTAAAGCACTTAAAAACAGATATGATGATATATATAAAAATGACTTTGTAAAATATGTTCAGATATTTAAAAATAATGGTGCTGAAGCAGGTATGTCAATAGTCCATTCCCATTGGCAAATTATAGGAATGCCTATTTTCGGCAGAATACAAAAAGATACTCTTTATTATGCTAAGAAACATAAAAAAGAACATAATTCCTGTATTATGTGTGATATAATAAATAAGGAAAAGGAAATAAATGTAAGACTTATTGAGGAAAATGATAGTTTTGTAGTGTTTGTGCCATATGCACCTAAAATGAGCTTTGAAACTTGGATAGTGCCTAAAAAACATATATATTCTTTCGGTCAGTTTGATGAAAAGCATATGAAAGATTTTTCGGATATTTTTCATAATACGATAAAACGAGTTTCTATGATAAATGAAGATATTTCATACAATATATGTTTTATGGATAGCCCTAAAGGTGATGAGCAAAAATATTTTCATTGGTACGCAAGAATTGTACCGAGAATAGGTAACTTTGCAGGACTTGAATTTTCCACAGGAGTATTTATAAATCCACTTATGCCAGAGGAATCTGCTAAGATATATAAAAGCAAAAGGTTGTGATTTCATTATGAAAACAAAGGTTTTAATTCTTTATGGAGGATACTCAAAAGAGAGAGAAATATCCTTTATGACAGCACAAAAAATTCTTGATAATATTGATTACGATAAGTACGAGGTTTCGAAAATAGAAGTGCCATACAATAAAGAAAATACAGAATGGGTTTCAAATATTATAAAAATAAAGCCGGATATTGTTTTTATAGCACTTCACGGTGGAGATGGTGAAAATGGGGCAGTTCAAGGACTTTTAGACTGCCTTTCAATACCATATACCGGTAGCTCGGTTCTTGCCAGTGCTATAGCTATGAATAAATACGTTGCAAAAAGCATTATGCGACTTAATTATATACCTGTTCCGGCTGATATTTTAATAAGAAAAAATATGGATTACACCGAAGTGTTAGATAAGATAACGCAAATAGGCTTTCCTCTAGTGTTAAAGCCAAATAGTGGTGGCTCAAGTATAGATATATACGTTGCTAACAATATTGATGAACTTGCAAATGCTATGGATAAATTAAGTGATGTTGATGATGATATTCTTATAGAAAAATTTATATCAGGTAGGGAAGTAACCTGTGGCATATTTGAGGATAAAGGCAAGTTAAATGTAACATCAGTTCTTGATATAGGTACAAAAAGTAAGTTCTATAATTATAGTGAAAAGTATGAGGGTGAAACATCTTTTGCAGATATATCAACACTTCCGGATTATCTACAAAGTATGATAAAACAAATTGCGAAGAAAGTTTTTCTTACGGTAAATGCAAAAGGATATGCCTGTGTGGATATGATAGTTTCTGAAGAACAAGTATATGTTCTTGAAATAAATACACTTCCGGGAATGACTGTTAAAAGTCTTTTACCTAAGGCTGTTGAGAAAAGTGGTAACCCATTTTCAAGCTTTATAGATATGCTTATAGATAATGAGCTTAAAAGGGTAAAATCTACATATAAATAAAAATCATTAGTATGAAAGGAAGATTTTTATGAGTAAAATTTTAGTAACAGGCGGTGCTGGGTACATAGGTAGTCACACTTGTGTAGAGCTTTTAAATTCTGGCTATAAAATAGTTATAGTTGATAATCTTTATAATGCCAGTAGAAAAGCTGTTGAAAGAATAGAGGAGATAACAGGTAAAAAGGTTACTTTCTATGAGGCAGATATTAGAGATAGGGATAAAATGAATGATATATTTGCTAAAGAGAATATTAACGCTGTAATACATTTTGCCGGTTTAAAGGCTGTTGGCGAGTCTGTTAGAAAGCCTATTGAGTACTACGAAAATAATATAGGCGGTACATTGGTACTTTGCGAATGTATGAGAAATAATGGTGTTAAAAATATAATATTTAGCTCATCAGCTACTGTTTATGGTGTGCCTGAAGTTATTCCGGTAACTGAAGACTGCCCTAAAGGTATATGTACAAACCCTTACGGTTGGTCAAAATCTATGCTTGAGCAGATACTTACAGACTTAAATACAGCAGACCCAGAATGGAACGTGGCATTACTTAGATATTTTAACCCTATCGGTGCTCATAAAAGTGGGCTTATAGGTGAAGACCCTAAGGGTATACCTAATAACCTTTTGCCTTATATATCACAGGTTGCTATAGGTAAACTTGAATGTCTTGGAGTTTTTGGAGATGATTACGATACTCACGACGGAACAGGTGTAAGGGATTATGTTCACGTTATGGACCTTGCGGAAGGTCACGTTAAAGCACTTAAAAAGTTAGAAGAAAACTGTGGCGTTGTAACTTATAACCTTGGTACAGGTAAGGGGTATAGTGTTTTAGATGTTCTCCACGCTTTCGAGAGAGCTTGTGGTAAAAAATTAAAGTATGAAATAAAACCAAGACGAGCAGGAGATATTGATTCATACTATGCTGATTGCACAAAAGCATATAAAGAGTTAGGCTTTAAGGCAAAGTATGATATTGATGAAATGTGTGCTGATTCTTGGAATTGGCAGTCAAAAAATCCTAATGGATATGAAGATTAATAATATATCCCCCTTTTATAGGGGGATTTTTTATTTTATTATAGAAAAGTAAAAATTACCTATGATAGATTTGGTCAAAAATAAAATGATAGAAGATTTTGTCATTAAATACATAAATAACTTATCATATTCTAAATGGAGATACAAATATCTA
>JADIMX010000039.1 GCA_017694425.1 Candidatus Fimicola merdigallinarum | reverse complement strand
AAGTTTTTTAAAGTATTCAGGTAGCTCAGACTCAAACTCCATATATTCTCCCGTTCTTGGGTGTATAAAGCCTAAAACCCTAGCGTGAAGAACCTGACCATTTGTCTTAAATGGTTGTTTTCTCTTTCCGTAAACCTCGTCACCTAAAAGAGGGTGTCCGATATATGACATATGCACTCTTATCTGATGAGTTCTTCCTGTTTCAAGCTGTGCCTCTATAAGGTCATATTTACCTAAATGCTCTATAACTCTACAATGTGTAACTGCGTGTCTACTGTTTTTATCACGCACACACATTTTCTTTCTATCCTCTGGGTGTCTACCTATTGGTGCGTCAACTGTTCCTTCGTCTTCTTTCATTTTATTGAAAACAATGGCATTATACTTTCTTGTAATGCTATGTTCTGCAAGCTGAAGTGCTAAAGACTGGTGTGCAAAATTATTCTTCGCAACCATAAGTATTCCAGATGTATCCTTATCTATTCTATGCACTATACCAGGTCGCATAACACCATTTATACCCGAAAGCTGGTCTTTACAATGGTACATAAGAGCATTTACAAGTGTTCCTGTATAATGGCCAGGAGCTGGGTGTACAACCATACCTTGAGGCTTATTTACAACTATAATATCCTCATCTTCATAAACTATATCAAGAGGGATATCCTCCGGAAGTATCTCTACTTCTACTGGGTCAGGAACTTCAACCTTAATAATATCTTTGTCCCTAAGTTTGTAATTTGACTTTATATTTTTATCATTTACTGTAATATTACCTTGTTCAACAAGTTTTTGAACTCCACTTCTTGAAATGTCGTCAATATTTTCAGAAACGAAAACATCTATCCTCGTTCCAATGTCCTCTTTTTCTACTAGAAAATTGTGTATATCCATATCTTATCCTTTCGTAATACTATCTTTTTTATCTTTAGGCTCTTCTTTTATAACAAAAAGCATTATAAGTGCAAAAAGAATTGTACCTGCAACAACATATACATCTGCTACATTAAAAACTGGCCAGTCGAAAAATGTAAATTCAAAAAAATCTACAACATAACCTCTAATCATTCTATCGATTACATTACCTATTGCACCGGCAAGTACAAGAACGAAAGAGCATCTAAGATAATTATACTCCCTTGTTTTAGGCATTTTAATAAAGGCATATATTATAGCAATTCCGATTATAAATGTTACAAGTACAAAAAACCATATTTTACCCGAAAGTATGCCGAATGCAGCTCCTCTATTTTCAACAAAGGTAAAATCCATAAAACCATCTATAAATACCATAGAGCCTATTGGTTTTAAATTTGTCAAAGCAATATATTTTGTGATTTGGTCTATGACTACTAAAATTAATGTAGCTACAAAAGGTAAAAATATCATTCTTCCTATTCCTTTCTTATTTCAGTACGTATGATATGGCATTTATAATCTCGTCTTTAGAAATATCACTAGTTACATAGGCTTTTCCGATACCTTTTGTAAGTACAAAATTTATCTTACTATCGCTAACCTTTTTATCTAAAAACATTTGGTTATATACATCATCAATATTAAGTCCATCTGTACTTACCGGTATATCAAAATATGAGAGAAGCTCTTTAAGTTTATCTAAATCTTTTTGTGAAACCTCGCCTCTGTCAACACCTATTTTCATAGCCGAAACCATACCTATTCCCACACATTCGCCGTGTATAAGCTGAAATTCTTTTAAAGTTTCTATGGCGTGACCTATAGTATGACCGTAATTTAATATAGCACGCATACCCTGTTCTTTCTCATCATTTGAAACAACATAGGCCTTATATTCACAGCATTTAGCTATAATTTCTGACATAATATCCTTGTCACGCTCTTTTATTTTCTCTTTATTATCCCATATAAAGTTATAAAAATCATCTGAGAGAATAATGCCATATTTTATAACCTCTGCCATACCGGCTGAAAATTCTCGTTCCGGCAAAGTATCTAAAGTTTCTGTATTTATATATACAAATGATGGCTGATAGAAAGCACCTACAATATTTTTTGTTCCACAGAAGTCCACACCTACTTTGCCACCTACACTACTATCTACCTGTGCAAGTAAACTTGTAGGTATCTGTACAAAATCTATTCCACGCATATATGTTGATGCCACAAAACCTGCCATATCTCCGGCAACACCACCGCCAAAACCGGCAATTACAGATTTTCTATCAAAGTGATTATCTAAAAGGAATTTATACATATCACTTACAGTTTCAAGGTTCTTACTCTTTTCACCTGCTGTAAAAGATTTTATATAAACCTCATCAAAGTAATCTGAAATTGCAATTTTTATCATTTCGCCGTAAATTTTTTCTATGTTACTATCTGTTATAACACATATTTTTTTACCTTTAACACCTGATTTTTTTATGGTGTCAGAAAGATTAGAAAATCCTTTTCTTAAATCTATATCATACTCTTTAAATTCTGTTTTTACTGTAACACTTTTCAAAAATAATCCCCCCAAAACTCAAAAAAAGGCAGGGTAAAAACCCCACCCTTATTTCTAAAAATTAATAATTTTCGATATCTGACTCTATGTAAGAATCATCATTTTTATCTAAAAGTCTAATTTCAGCCTCGAATATAACTTTAAGTCTTTTCTTTGTAGCTTCATATCTTTCAAGAAGTCTGTCAAGATTTCTCTGTGCTTCTGCAAGTTTTTTATCTGTATCGCCAAAAACACTATCATATTTCTCATTAGCCTGCGCAAGTATACTATCTGCTTTTTCTTTAGCCTGTGCAAGATAATTATCTGCCTGTTTTCTTGTTTCAGATATAATTTTTTCTTTTTCTTCCTCAGCATTTTTAACTGTTTTCTGTGCTGTTTCCTCAGCAAGAGCGAGTGTTGTCTGAAGTGATTTTTCTATTGAACGGTAGCTATTAACACTATCAGAAAGACTAGCAACCTTTTCTTTTAACTCAAAATTTTCTTTTGTAAGTTTTTCATAGTCAACGATAATCTCATCTAAAAATTTATCAACATCATCTTGAGAATATCCTAAAGCCGATTTTTTAAACTCCTTTGTTTCTATATCGTTTACAGTTATCATATTATTCTCCCCTTTTAAACATACATTAGAAAAGTTACACCCATTCTATCCTTCTTTGTCATTCTGCCTTCCTCGCCTATTTTAAAGCGACCTTTACCTCTTACAGAAATCATATCGCCTTCCTTTACAATATGGGAAGTACTACTTACAAGCGACCAATTAACATTAACTTTCATAGCCTTTATATAATCCTGAGCTTTGCCCCTCGACATATTTAGGGCTGAACCTATTATGGAATCAAGTCGCATAGAAGAAACTGTACTTCTTTTTTCCACAATATTTTTCTTAGGCATATCAACATTAGAAATAGGTAAAACCTCGGTTTTGACACTTGTTCTACCAACTTTTGTAAGATTTGTACCTATATAATCCGATATACTTTCAGACACAAATAATATAGTATATTCATCAAATATAAATATATCACCGGTCTTATCTCTTTCAATACCCATTCCAAGCATAGACCCTAAATAATCCCTATGGGAAAGCTCTGACGAAAATTTAATATTTCTTTTAACCTTAATCGCCATTATAGGAAAATCACTTTCGCTTATCTCCATATATTCCGGCGAAAAACCAATCATATTTCTTTCACATTCATCACTACCACCGAAAATCATAAAATTCACATCAGTGATACCTTTTATAAGGTCATATACAAATGCAGTTTCCGTTGGATTTAAGAAATCCGTAAACGTCATTTCGTGCCTTTTAATACAAAGATTAATCCTGTCAATAACCTTTGATATAATTAGCTTTTCATCTGCATTTGTAGCCTTTTTTAAAAACTCATTTCTGCTATACAAAAAATCACCTTTTTAAAGCAACGTCAAAATAATAGTAAGTAGAATGCTTTTCACTATATTCATAACAAAAAGAGCAATAATTGGCGAAAAGTCTATCATAAGCCCATTACCTAATGGGGACTTTGCTATCATACCTCTTATAGGCTCTAATATTGGGTCTGTAAATGAACATACAAGCCCTATAATAGGGTTACTTCTACTCATTGGAATCCAAGATAAAAATACTCTTATAAGTATAAGAATATATAAAACATAGAAAAACATATCAACAGCCTGATATAATACATTTCTTAGCATAAATATATGTCCCTCCATTAATTATAAATTTTTATTACTGTTTAGCCCAAGGTAAGATAACTCCCTTAGTTTTAAGTTCCTCTTTAAAATCACCAGAGATATCAACATTTTCAGGTGCTATTATAAATATATTATTTGAAACACGCTGTATGCTACCTTCTAAAGAGTAGCAAGTACCACTTAAGAAGTCCATAATTCTCTGTGCAGTAGGGTATTCAACATTTTCAAGGTTTACAACAACCGGTTTTTTGTCCTTAATCTGGTCACATATTTCCTGTGCGTCCTCATATGCTTCAGGCTTAACAATAACCACCTGCATCTGAACATTTGCGTGTATGCTAACCACCTGAGAATTGTTTCTTCTTCTAGTTGGTGCAGAATATTCAGAAGTTTCTCTTACTACAGGTGTTTCTCTTACTGGCATTTCACTTTCAGCATCACCTACAGCTGGGTCATAATCATCATAATCCTCTTCCATATACTCTTCACCAAATATTAAATCTCTCATCTTATCAATTAAATTTGCCACTTAAAAATTCCTCCTTGAACTTATACATATTATAATCAGAAAATATTATACTTATTTATTTTTATTTGGATAAAATCTTTCGCCAAAAATTCCCGTTCCAACTCTTACTATTGTAGCACCCTCTTCTATGGCAACCTCATAATCGCCAGTCATACCCATAGAAAGTTCGCACATATTTATATTATCAATATTTTTACTGTTAATGTCAACAAGCATTTCTTTAAGTTTTCTAAAATATATTCTATTATCCTCCGGATTTTCAGTAAATGGTGCAACAGTCATAAGACCTTTAACTCTTATATTTTTAAATTTTGAAAGCTCTCGTATAAAAGATTCACACTCGCTAGGAGCTATACCAAACTTTGACTCCTCGCCAGCCATATTAACCTCAACAAGTATGTCCATAATAACTCCAGACTTTTCTGCTTTCTTATCTATTTCAGTTGCAAGTTTTATACTCTCAACTGAATGTATAAGACAAACCTTATCTATTATGTACTTAACCTTATTAGTCTGAAGATGCCCTATAAGATGCCAGTTTATACCGTCACCCATAGGCTCGTACTTTTCCATTATCTCCTGAACTCTATTTTCCCCAAGAGAATTAAGACCACAAGCTACAGCCTCTTTTATTTTAGGAACATCTATTGTCTTGCTTACGGCTAAAAGAAGAATATCATCAGGGTTTCTGCCAACCTTTTTAGCTGAATTTTCAATTCTCTTTCTAACCTCGTCAATATTTTCTTTTATAAAAGAACTCATATAAAACACTTCCTTAAAACATTTTGTATTAGTATATAGAGTCAGACTCCTGTATGTTTTTCGCATCAGAAACTATATTATCATAAACTTTAAGACCGTAGGTAGAACCAGCCTTAACTATTGAATACTCACTATTAGATGCTATTACTTCAATTATCTTAAAGTCAGCAACAGAGCTATTTACAACGTAAACACCTTTATCTGTTTCGACTTCAGATATAGTGTATTTTTCGGCATTTTCCCCAGTACCTTTTAATATAGTATCACCAATTCTTAAAGTTTCGAAGTCCTGAAGCACATATACAAATGCACCAGTATTTTCCTCAAGGTTTGCCTCCTCCTCTTTAGATATGATTAAAGAAACAAACTTAGTTTCATCTCCATCAGATTTTAAAACACCTCTATCACCGTTACTTTCTCTAACACACTCTGCCGGTATTTTTAAGAGAGTTTTCTCAACAATAGCTTTGTTAGGCACTTTGATGCCCTCAAAAACTTCATCTTCTATTGTAAATTCAATATTTCTAACATCAATTACTTTTTCTATGCTTTCGTTTGATTTAAACACAACCTTAGTATTATTATCTAACTGTTCCATAGAATCAACTCTGACATTTATTTTTACATTTTCATCAGATGTTGTAGTTAACATAACCTTTCTATCCCCAACTTCCCAATTAGAAGCCACATCTTTAGGAATGTAAGCAGTAACATACCAAATATTAGATTCTACAATTTTAAATATAGGTGTTTCAGCATCTACATTTTGACTTTTTGATATATGGTTAACTGTGACTTTGGCTTTGGTCTGCTCCTCAGTAACGTTTTTAGGGTCGTCATAAGGTAGACTCTCCTCCATACCATCTATAGCAAAACTTACAACACCGCTAACATCACTTCTTATGTCGGCAATACTGTCTGCAAGCTGTGACTGATAACCTTTCCTCTCCTCATTAAGCTGTGAAACACTCTTATTGTTTTCGGTAAGCCATATATTATTCCTCATAGTAATTTGAGAATTTACACGATTTTTCATAGAATAAACTTCAGACATACCACCGTCAGAAAGTTTGTAGATATATGTATCTATAGTGTTACTTATATCGGTTTCTATTCTGTCGATATCACCTTTAAAAACAGATAAATCCTCTCTCTGCATCTGTTTTTCCAAAATATCCTTGTCTATTTCCTGTATTTTTTCTTCTAGTGCATCGGCAGTATCATCTTTTTTTATAACGCAGACAGAAGCGTCTTTTTTTACTCTCTCATTATCCGAGTAGGCAAAAACAGGTTGTCCCGAAATAGGGCTTTTAAAAACCTTTTCATCTCTTATTACAATTCCATTAAGAGTTTTTGGTACATCAATAGTGCCATAACCTACAGACTCAACAGATATATGAGGCTTATTTATGAAAGTAATAAGATAACCTAAAAGATATATAAAAAGAACAGTAAACATAATACCTATAAAAGCTCTGTGTCCATTTCTTCTAGGCTTAGGCTTCTTACGGTTCACATTTTTTTGTGGGTATGAAGAAGTCTTATTAACAGACTTTGTAGTTTTAGGTCTATTGTATGTACTTTTACTGTATGTTCCATTCTTTTTAATAGAACTATACGGCGTTACATTACTGTATGTATTCCTGTTATTAGCGTTATATTTTCTATTATTATAATTGCCGGAGCCACTACTATATTTTTTGCTCATAGAAGCCTCCTTAAACGCATTAAAATATAATGATAGTAAAATTATACAAATACTAAAATACCATATATATTATTAGCATACTTAATATATTATAATACATTTTTACTCTATGGTAAACCAAAAAAACTATTTATATACAAAATAATACGCATATCTTTGTAATTTTTTCATAAATTCATCAAAATATATAATAATTATACATATATCCGGTTATTTTTATATAAAAAATATAAAAAGCGAGGGTAATAAGTAACTATCCCCTCGCACATATACAAGTATTATTCTAAAACTTTAGCAATTTCGTTGATTGCTAATTCTTCGTCTATTCCTTCAGCTGTTATAACAGCAACTTCCCCTTCATTAATACCAAGTGAGATTGTACCCATAATACTCTTGGCATTAACTTTTCTATCACCGATAGATACCTGAACTTTGCTCTCAAATTTACTTGCTGTCTGAACAAAGAATGCAGCCTGTCTAGCATCTAAAGATTTTCCGATTGTTAAAGTTTTTTCCATCATCAAATATCACCTTTTTCCCTTCTCAATTCATCTGCCATAATGCCAAGTTTTTTAAGTCTATGGTTTACACCAGACTTGCCCACTGGTGGGTCCATCATCTGCGAAAGCTCTTTTAGACTGGCATCAGGATATTCAACCCTAAGTTTAGCCACTTCTATAAGGCTATCAGGTAATTTAGAAAAGTCTGAATTTTTCATAATATAATTAATATCTTCTATCTGTTTAACAGATGCAGCAATAATCTTGCCTAAGTTAGCAGTTTCACAATTAACAATCCTATTTAAATTATTCCTCATATCCTTAAGAATTCTTACGTTTTCAAAGTCCATAAGAGCAACGTGAGCCCCCATAACATTTAAAAGGTCTACAATAAGCTCACCTTCTTTAAGGTATAAAACATAGTAACCTTTTCTTTCGACTATTTTCATACCTATATCGAAAAAACTAATAAGCTCTTTAAGACTTTCAATATAATAAAGGTCAGTTCCTACAAATTCCAAGTGGTATGTTTTTTCAGGGTCTGTAATAGAGCCTAGTGCTAAAAAAGAACCTCTTATATATGAGCGTTTACAACAACTTTTAGAAATAATATTATTAGGTATACTTCTTTTTAAAACCCTTTTACCATTTTCAATATGTAGAATACCAACAGCCTTTAAAATTTCTTCGGATTGTTTGGTGTTATTTATACACAAAAAATACATTCTGCTATTTTTAGAATGACTATTCCTTCTTACCGTTATTTCAACTTCTATATTAAAAGTTTTTTTCAATAATGTAAAGCATTTTTTAGCTATATCAAAATTCTCACTCTGTATTTTTATCCAAAAACCTTTGTTTTTTTCTTCAATATGACCACAAATATTTACAATACTAGCCAGTTCAGATATATTACAATGTCGCCCATTCCCAAAATGTTGACATAACTCACTCTTTACCTTAGACGAAAATGACAAAAATATCCACCTCTGCTACTATTTTTTATATCTTGAATCTTTCTCAATATCGTTATGTTTTAAAAGAATACTGTGGCCGTCCTCTTTAAGTTTTCCGTATAACGCATTAGCAAGCGTAACAGAACGGTGTTTACCTCCTGTACAACCTATACTTATTACAAGCTGATTTTTACCTTCTTTTATATACTGAGGTATTAAAAACTTTATCATATCTGTAAGTTTATCCAAGAATATTTTACTTTCATCAAAACTCATAACATAGTCAGAAACTGGCTTATCGTTACCTGTAAGCTCTTTAAGTTCCTGTATATAAAATGGGTTTGGTAAAAATCTTACGTCAAAAACTAAGTCACTATCTATTGGTATACCGTATTTAAAACCAAAAGAGCAAACTGTTATTATAAGACTTTCAAACTTTTTATTCTCAACAAATATACTTTTAAGCTGTTCTTTAAGCTCTCTAACAAGTATATTGCTTGTATCTATTATATATGTGGCTTTCTTCTTTACGTCCTCTAAAATTTCTCTTTCCTTTTCAATGCCCTCCTCAATAGAGCCACCTTTTGAAAGTGGGTGAGTTCTTCTTGTTTCCTTGTATCTCTTTATAAGAGTTGTGTCTGAAGCATCAAGGAATAGTATTTCAAAGTCGTAACCTCTCTCATTAAGGCTTGATATAGTATCAAAAAGGTCAGTGAAAAGTCGACCACCTCTAATATCTATACCCATAGCAACTTTGTCTATCTCCCCACCCTGTTCAAAGCAAAGCTCTGCAAATTTAGGGATAAGGGCTGGCGGAAGATTATCCACACAGAAAAAGTTCATATCTTCAAAAAATTTAAGAACTGTTGACTTACCTGCACCTGACATACCTGTAACTATAACAAATCTCATAATAGCACCCCCTAATAATTAAAACTCACCTATAATTTTAACTTCTGTTTCAAGTTTTACCCCAAACTTTTCATATACCTCTTTTTGGCAATGTTTTATAACTTCCAATACATCTTCAGCTTTTGCATTATCCTTATTTATTACAAAACCTGCGTGTTTTTCGGAAACCTCTGCACCGTTTACACTGTATCCTTTAAGCCCTGCATCAGAAATAAGTTTCCCTGCAAAGTTACCCTCCGGTCTTTTAAAGGTACTTCCTGCACTAGGATAATTTAAAGGCTGTTTTTCTCGTCTACTAGCTGAAAATTCTGACATTTTAGCTTTTATATCATCATAATTACCTTTTTTAAGTTTAATCTTGCCAGATAAAACAATATAGTCTGTATCCTGTATAATGCTATGTCTATAGGAAAGGTCAAGGTCTTTTGCATCTAATTCTTTTATTTCACCATCAGATGTCATAACTCTTACTGATAAAAGTATATCTTTCATCTCACCGTCATAAGCCCCTGCATTCATACAAACAGCACCACCAAATGTTCCTGGTATACCTGCACCGAACTCAAAACCTGTAAGGCTATTTTCAAGGGCTTTCTGACCTATAACTCCCATTAAAGCCCCCGCCTTTATATCCATAGTATCGCCAATAACTTCGATATGGCACATTCTACTGAATATTTTTATTATAACCCCTCTAAAGCCTTTGTCGCCAACAATAATATTTGAACCATTACCCATTATATAGTAAGGTATATCATTTTCTTTAACATACTTTAAGACTTTAGAAAGTTCCTCCTCGTTTGACGGTTGAACAACTGCATCAGCATTACCACCAACTTTAAATGATATATGGTTTTTCATAGGCTCGTCAAAAAGAACTTTATCCTCTCCAATTACATCTATAAGTCCCTTAACTTTTGTCATCTACACAACTCCTTTTCTGCTCAAGGATAAACCTTGATTATTTTTATAAAAATTTATATTAATCTTCTGAACTTTCTGCTATGCTCTTAGCTATTCTATCGTGAAGAACCTGTGCTGCATTGTATCCCATTTTCTTCTGTCTATGATTTATAGCTGCAGCTTCACATATTATAGCAACATTTCTACCTGGTCTAATAGGTATTGAATTACATAAAACCTTATTCCCAAGTATATCTATATATTCCTCTGTAAGACCAAGTCTGTCATACTCTTTATCTTCGTCCCACATTTCAAGTTTTACAACTAAATCTATATTTTGAGTCTGTTTTACTGACGCTGCACCGTAAAGCTGTTTTACATCAAGTATACCTATTCCTCTAAGCTCTATAAAGTATCGTATAAGCTCTGGACTAGTACCTACAAGAGTTCTATGAGAAACCCTTTTTATTTCAACTGCATCATCAGCAACAAGACGGTGACCTCTCTTTATAAGCTCTAAAGCTGTTTCACTTTTACCAATACCACTATCACCAGTTATAAGGATACCTTCACCATATATATCTACAAGAACACCATGCATTGTAAGTCGTGGTGCAAGCTCTACATTAAGCCATCTTATACACTCAGCCATAAATTCACTTGTGTTATCCTTTGTTCTAAAAACAGGAACTTCATATTCTTTAGCAAGTTCTATAATATCAGGAAAAACCTCAAGGTTTCTGGATATAACTAAACAAGGTATCTTAAAGCTGAAAATCTGTTTTAATACATTACGACGAAATTCAGCGTCAAGTTTTTTAAGATAAGTATGCTCTACCATACCTATAACCTGAACTCTATCGCTATCAAAATGTTCAAAAAATCCTGAAATCTGAAGTGCAGGTCTATTTACATCAGCACTTGTAAGAAGTTTGTCCGAAAAATCTATTTCAGGTATTATAACCTCAAGCTCAAACTCCTTAACAAATTTTTCCATTGATACTGTATACATTAAATCCCCTCCGTAATTGTCTAATCTTTAAAATAAGATTTATATTATAATAAACTATATATTACCTTTTTTCAATAAATCAATATTAAATATTTATTAAATCATTTACATTCATTTTCTAAAGCAGTTTTATAATCTTCATATTCTGCTAACCATTTTTCCCTATCATTTTCTGTTATCATTCTAACGACTTTACAAGGATTACCACAAGCAATAGTATTATCCGGTATATCCTTTGTAACAACCGAGCCTGAACCGATAACTACATTATTGCCAATAGTTACATTTGGATTTATAACAGTATTCCCACCTATCCATACATTAGAGCCTATGATAACAGGCTTTGAATACTCCAAACCAGTATTTCTAACATCTACATCAATAGTGTGTCCTGCTGTATATATACTAACGTGAGGGGCAAGAAATACATTATCGCCAAAAATTACTTTATTCTCATCAAGAATAGTCAAACCTGTATTTGCATAAAAATTCTTTCCAAAATAAATTCTGTCTCTATGGTCAAAATATACAGATGGTGTTAATACTAGGTCATCATACGCTCTACCAAAACACTTTTTCAAATTTTCTAAAGCACTGTTATCTTTCCAAAATTCAGACTCATTAAAAAGCTTAACAGCCTGACGTACCTTTTCCCAAGAACCGTCACCAACTTTTATAGGATTATAAAGTTTTCCTGACATCATTCTTTCCCATTCAAATTCTGACTTCACTATAAATCCCCCATTTATAATTAAACCTTAATCCCTCTAAAAAAGGCATATACACTTTCAGCAACCTTTATGTTCATTCCCTCTACTTCTAGTAAATCGGAAACCTCAGCTTTACTTATGTTCTCCACAGAACCGAAGTGTTTCATAAGTGCTTTTCTTCTCTTTTCCCCAACACCTTTTATATCATCTAAAACAGAGTGGAGTGCATTTTTCTCCCTTAATTTTCTGTGATACTCTATAGCAAACCTATGAACCTCGTCTTGTATTCTCGTAACAAGTAAAAAGCCCTCTGAAGAAAGTGGCATATATATTTCCTCGTCATTATATATAAGGCCTCTAGTCCTGTGTCTATCATCTTTTATCATACCACATATAGGAATATCAAGACCGAATTTTTCTAGTATGGATTTTCCGGCGTTAACCTGTATTTTTCCACCGTCCATCATAATAAGGTCAGGCATTTTAGAAAAACTACCGTTATCCTCACTAGAAAGACCTCTTTTAAATCTTCGTGTTAAAACCTCTTCCATACTGGCAAAGTCATTTGCACCTATTACAGTTTTTATCTTAAATTTTCTGTAATCACTTCTTTTAGCCTTACCCTTTTCAAATACAACCATAGAGCCAACAGAATCAAACCCCTGTGTATTTGAAATGTCGTACGCCTCTATTCTCACAATTTCCTTGTCTATACCTAGAGCTTTCTGTATCTGGCTAACAGCACCAACTGTACGCTTTTCCTCACGTTTAAGCCTTTCTCCAGTCTGTTCAAAAACTATTATGGCATTTTTAGATGCAAGGTCAACAAGTTTCTTTTTCTCACCTTTTTGTGGTGCAGTTATAGTTACCTTGCTACCTTTTATATCCGATAAAAATCCTTCGATTATCTCCTTTTCCTCAGAAACAATGTCGTCTTGAACTATTATCTCCTTAGGCACAAAGGCTGTACCACTGTAAAACTGTTTTACGAAATCTGTTATAACTTCCCCTCTTTCGATACCATCAACATTATCTAATAGAAAATGCTCTCTACCCGTCATTTTTCCACCACGAATAAAGAAAACTTGGACTATACCCTCATTGTAGGCACGAGCAAAGGCTATAACATCACAGTCCCCAAGGCCTGTATTTGCCATTTTCTGCTTTTCGGCAATACTCTTTATACTTTTAAGTTTATCCCTTATAGCCATAGCCTTTTCAAACTCAAGATTTTCTGAAGCCTCCTCCATTTCAAGCCTCATTTTCTTTGCTATCTCCTCGTGTTTTCCCTCAATTAAAAGTATAGCCTCATCAATATATTTTCTGTATTCCTCTTTTGAAATAAGTCCGTCGCAAGGAGCTTTACATTGACCTATATGGTAGTTTAAACAAGGTCTTTCTTTGCCTATATCTCTAGGAAAAACTTTTTTACACTTCCTTATAGGGAAAAGTTTGTGTATAGTTTCTATCATTTCCTTTACAGCCAAAGCATCTGTTATAGGACCTATATATTTTGCATTATCCCTTACATAATTTCTAGTAACGAAAATTCTCGGAAAGTCCTCATTTACAGTAATTTTTATATAAGGATACATTTTATCATCTTTAAGCATTATATTATAATGTGGTTTGTGTAATTTAATAAGATTACACTCAAGTATTAAAGCCTCCATTTCAGAGTCTGTAACAATATACTCAAACTCCTTTATATGCTTTACCATAGCTTTAACTTTAGGAGGCTGATTTTTTGTGTTTCTAAAGTATTGACGCACTCGATTTTTAAGGATTTTCGCCTTTCCAACGTATATAATAGCGTCATTTTCATCTTTCATTATATAAACCCCTGGTTTTTCGGGGAGTTTCTTTAATTCCTCTTCTATATCAAACATTTTTATCCTCCGCATACTATGATATAATAAATTATACATTAATATATACGTTTTTTCAAAGGAGATATAATGATTATAATAATACGTTTTATAGCAATATTTTTAGGGTTAATTGGCATTTTAAATTCTAAGAGAACACTTAAAATTTCAAATGGTAATTTAGGAACATACCTACCTAGTATTATAGGTATTATGTTGATTATATTCGGAATTTTTAAACCACAAATAGATAAACTATGTCAGCTAAATATAGTTTTTTATATTTTAATAAATTCAATATACTTTATATTCTCTATTTTCTTAATTACATTTATATTATGTACAGCATTTCTCCATTTTAAAGGTGAGAAAAAACCTCCTAGTAATTGTGATGCTGTTATTGTTTTAGGTGCAGGGCTTAATGGTTATAGAGTTAGTAAATCCTTAGCCTATCGCCTAGATAAAGCTTTTGAATATGCAACAGAAAATAAAAACTGTGTTATTGTGGTTTCCGGTGGTCAAGGTAAAGATGAATATAGAACAGAAAGCTCTGCTATGAAAGAATATCTTATAAATATGGGAATTAAAAAAGACAGAATATTAGAAGAAGATAAATCTACAAGAACAGTTGAAAACTTTAAATTCTCAAAAGATATTTTAGATAATTATTTTAAAAAGCATTATTCTGTAGTATTTGTAACAAACGACTTTCACATATTTAGAGCCGGTCTTATAGCCAAAAAATTTGGTATTACAGCTTACGGTCTAGGGTCAAAATCATACAAAAAGCTACTATTTAACTTTTATCTAAGAGAATATTTTTCTATAATAAAATTTTTTATAGTAGATAGATAATTAATATTATCTGTTTAGCTTTTGGAATATATCCAAAGGCTTTTTTTTATATAATTTATCATATGTAAAATGCAAAAGCCATAAAATAGAATAAAACATCAAAAAATATGGTGACATCAATATGAGCAAAAATACTGTTTTAAAAGGGGCAGTTATACTAACCCTTGCAAATATAATCACTCGTTTTACCGGCTTTTTTTACAGAATATATATGAATAATACTATAGGTGCTGAGGGTATGGGGCTTTACCAACTTATAATACCTGTATATTCTCTATGTTGGAGCATAACATCATCAGGCTTTACCACAACCATATCAAAACTTACAGCACAGGAAAAGGCAAAACACGAATACGGAAATATGGGCAGAGTTTTAAAACAATCTCTATTCATATGTACAATAATAAGTATTTTAATCGGAACAGCTCTATTTTTTTCGGCTGATATATTTTCTACATATATAATAAAAGAACCTAGAACAGGTTTACCATTAAAAATACTGGCTCTTTGTTTTCCTTTTATGTCAGCTGGCTCTTGTATAAGGGGATATTTTTTCGGACTTCAAAACTCAGTTGTTCCGGCTACATCTCAAGTTATAGAGCAAACTGTAAGAATAACAGCAGTATTTCTAACAGCTGATAGATTAGTGCCTATGGGTTTAACATATGCCTGTGTTTCAGCAGTTTTAGGAATAGTTGCCGGCGAGGTAATATCATTTATATTTGTACTTATAGCCTACAAGGGCATAAAAATAAAAATGGGATTTAACAAAAAACCATCTATGGGAGTTATGACATCTCTTGCGACAATAATATCAATGGCTGTTCCTCTATCCTGTAGTAGGTGCATAGGCTCACTTTTATCTACAATAGAGAATATTTTAATACCACAAAGGCTAGAGCTTTTCTCTCAAACCGGCGAAAATGCTATGAAAATATACGGAAGTCTTACCGGACTTATGATGCCTTTAATACAGTTTCCTACTGCATTTCTTATGGCTGTGTCCATAACACTTGTACCTACTGTTGCAGAGGCCTGTGCAGTCAAAAACAAACGCCGAATTAAAGATGCTGTAAATCTATCTGTATTTTTTACAATAACGGTATCACTATGTTTTACAGCCATATTTTCAATATTTCCAAAAGAAGTATGTAAAACTGTTTATGGTGATGAAAATCTTTATACATTGCTTTTGAAACTTTCTCCTGTATGCCCGTTTCTATATTTACAAATAACACTTTCAGGGTTATTAAATGGATTAGGTGAGCATATGTACATACTTAGAAGTAATGTTGTATCATCTATTATTAATATAAGTTTTATATACTTCGGTATGCCTCTTTACGGTGTAAATGCATTTATATGTGGTTGGATTTTAAGTCTTATTATAACATCTTCAACAAATCTTCATAGGGTTTTAAAAATAACTGAAACAAAAATAGATTTTATAAGATGCTTCTTCTATCCTCTTTTATGTATACTTGCATCATCATTGACATTAAGGCTAGTATTTATAAAAATTGAACCTAATACTGTATCAACTGTTGCAATAATGGGTGCTATGTGTAGTTTTTATATAATTTTACTTATAATATCTGGTTGTATTAAAAAAGATGATGTTTTACAGTTTGTCGGATTTAGAAAGAAAATATAAGCTCCTACGGGGGCTTTTTTATTTTATATCTGTCTCTTATACACATCTCCGAGCCCACGAG
>JADIMX010000038.1 GCA_017694425.1 Candidatus Fimicola merdigallinarum | reverse complement strand
ATAATATACACAACTATCATAGCCACAACACTTAAAATAACTATAGGTGCAAAAACTCCAGCACCGTTAAGCTGTGTCATCATTCTTTTACTAAAGTATCCAAGACCACTTTGAGCCCCCAGCCACTCGCCGATAGCTGAACCTATTATACTTAAAGGTATAGCCATTTTTATTGATGAGAAGAAGTATGGAAGTGCTGACGGTATTTTAAGTTTTATAAATACATCTTTCTTTGTAGCACCATAAGTTATTAGTAGCTCCTCCATCTCCCTTTTAGTTGACTTAAAACCGTCATAAACTGTTATAGCTATAGGGAAAAATGTAACCAATATAGTAACTAAAACCTTACTGCCCATACCGTAACCGAACCATAACACAAAAAGTGGTGCTATTGCCATTGTAGGTATAGTCTGAGATGCTATTATTATAGGGTATAATGCCCTTTCCACCGTCTTATTTAAGTCCATTACTACTGCCAAAAAAAGACCTAAAACTATTGATATAATAAGACCTAAAAATGTTACTCCCATAGTTGACGGCAAATGAACTGTAAAAAGAGGTTTTCTAAGCTCCCATATAGTCTTTAAAATCTCCGTAGGTGACGGCAATATATAAGGTGCATCAATTAATATGGCAATAACTTGCCAAAGTAAAAGTATAAAAATAGTCAAGAGTATTGAAGGTAATCGATTTTTCATATACGCCCCTCCCTAAGTCTTAGATTATTTATAAGCCTTTCTTTTAAAGATATGATTTCTTCCTGTTTTAGAAAATCTCTAGTCTTATTCTCGCCATTTCCTATATCTACCCTATCCATTTTACAAAAAGGCTTCTCATTTATTATGTAGATAGTGTCAGATAAAAATAAAGCCTCCTCAACGTCGTGAGTTATAAATATAATAGTCTTTTTAAGATTTCTCCATTGACTTAAAATCCACTCCTGCATATCCATTCTTGTAAGATAATCAAGGGCAGAAAAAGGCTCATCTAAAAGAAGAATATCACTTCCAGTAAGTATAGTTCTACCAAAGGATACCCTCTGTTTCATACCTCCCGATAAATCTCTGGGATACTTATTTATATAATCCAAAAGACCAACTTCCTTTAAAACCTCGACACACTTTTTATGTCTTTCTTTCTTAGGAACTTTTTTTATTTCCATAGGTAAACTTATATTTTCCTCAATAGTTCGCCAAGGAAAAAGCAAGTCTTTCTGTGGCATAAAAGCACAGTAATCTTTTAAAGTTGATATATCCTTGCCGTCAACAAGTATCTCACCACTTTCAGGCTTTTCAAGTCCATTTAAAAGTCTAAATATAGTGCTTTTCCCACAACCACTAGGCCCTATAATAGAAACAAACTGACCTTTTTCAACCTTAAAATTTAAATTTTTCATTATATAATCGTCATCTTCCTTGTACCTGAAAGTAACATCTCTAAATTCTAGCAAATATAAAACATCTCCTTTTTATAAGACATATCCCAAAACATATATTCATACCTACTGCAATTAATGAATATATCTTTAAGCACATCAAAATGTTCTTCCGTTATGTCTTTCCCCAATTCATCTACCAATTCCATAATTTCTTCATTGCTTTTTATATATTCATCTGAAGAATAGCCTTTAATCCACTCACCATAAAGTTTGTGGTCTAACATAGACTTATCTTTACTAAGTCTTTCGCCTATCTCCTTATAACTCCAAGAACAAGCAAGTATAGATACAAGTATCTCAAGCTCACCTTTAGAATAGCCTATCTGAAGCATATAGTTTGTGTAAGATGTGTTTACTATGGAAGGCTTAGCATTTTCAATATCGCTTTCTTTTATTCCAAGCCTTTTCATATATGATTTGTGTATTTCCATTTCCTCATTTAATACACTATTTAAAACACTTGAAAATTTTCGCATATTTTTCTCGCTAGTAGCTTTTGCCACACCTAGCGCAAAAACTTTTGCATATTCAAGAAGATATAAATAATCCTGTATCATAAAAAACTTAAACTTATCAATATCAAGACTACCATTAGAAAGCCCTACAACAAAAGGGTGTTTATAATATGTATCCCATATATCCTTTGTGCTTTCATATAACTTTTTTGTAAGTTTCATATACTTCACCCCATTTTTTGGCAATAAAAAAAGACTTTTTCACGCAGAAAAAGTCTAGAATACTAGAAAAAATGCTTCCCTACGTTGGTACTAACCACTTCAAGTTCAAAGGGTTGGAAAAAATTCCTCTCAGCACTCAAAAAAATTGAGGGCACCCCTAGCTAAAATAATATTATTTTATTTAATGATTATAATACATAAAAAATCATATGTCCATACCTTAAAACCTTTGACAAAAATATTTTTTGTATTTATCCTTAAATTTAAAATATTAATCAGATAGGAGTTGATATTTTTGAATGATGAAAAACTTTTAAAATTAGCTGTAGATTCCGGCGAGATAATACTAAAAAGCGGTGGAGAAATACAACGTGTAGAGGATACAATGTCACGAATAATGGCAACTGCAAGTACAAACTCTGAACACGAGGCAATAGTATTTCCAACGGCAATTTTTGCAACATTAAACGGAAAAAATGGACAGATAACAAAGGTTAAAAGAATATATCAAGGGCGTACAGATTTAAAAAGACTTGACGCCATAAATACAATGAGTAGAAACTTTGTTTCAGGAAAAATAAGTTTAGATGAAGCCTTAAAATGTGTTGAAGATATAAAAAATATGCCTGAGGTAAATCCCTATATTTTCTCAATAAGTATATCTATGACCTGCCTTTTCTTTTCCCTTATGATACAAGGTAGTTTTAAAGATATAATATCCTCTGGAATTATAGGCTTAGCTTTGGGAATGTTTATGATAATTTTATCAAAAAACAACGTATCTTACTTTATATCAAGGTTTATATCAGGTATGATTATCTCCATACTTGCCATAATACTTCACAAAATAAATATGTGTAATACCTACGAAAATGTTATAACAGCTTGTATTATGCCTATTCTTTCAGGTATTACCATAACAACATCTCTAAGGGATATATTAAACGGCGACTTTGTATCAGGCATTTCAAGGGCAATAGAGGGAACTCTTGTGGCTGTAGCAATAGCCTGTGGCGTTATGATAGTATTAAAAATTTTTGCAGGTATATAGGAGGTTTTTATTATGGAAAAAATAATACTTCAAACAATATTTTCATTTGCATCTTGCTTATTTTTCTCTATAACCTTTAACACACCTAAAAAAGAGCTTATATTCTGTGGTTTAACCGGTGCAATAGGTATGTTCGTATATAGCTTATCTGCAAATATGTTTAATATAGATATAATTATAGCAACATTTTTAGGTACTATTTTTCTTACTGCAACATCAAGGTTTCTTTCACATTTTCGTCAAGCTCCCTCAACTATATACCTTATACCAGGTATTTTACCATTAGTTCCAGGGTCATATATGTACAAAACAATGTATGGACTACTTAAGGAAGATATGGTATACTTTTACAGTCAAGGAGTATTTACAGTAAAACTTGCAGGTGTCATAGCCTTTGGTGTTATGGTAGTTCTTGCTCTACCGTACTCCCTTTTCAATTTTATAAAAAAATAGGAGGTTTTTTATGTATTGTAAAAATTGTGGTACACAGATGGACGATAATGCTAAAAACTGTCCAAAATGTGGTGCACCAAACAGTTCTATTAATGACAATGGCGGATTTTTATGGGGACTTTTAGGTTGTTGTATACCTATTGCAGGTCTTGTTCTTTTCCTTGTATGGAAAGATACAAAACCAAAAACAGCTAAATCTGCTGGAATTGGAGCACTCGTTTCTGTAATATTATATGTATTATTCTACGCATTAATAGGAATAGCAGGATTTTCAGCTGCCACTATGGGATTCTAAAAAATGCAAGAAAAAATATATAAGTGGCTACCTATAATTTTCGGTTGCCACACAAGGGCTGACCGTTCATTTTTCTACAAAGGAAAGAAGTTTCCCATATGTGCAAGATGTACGGGAGAGCTTATAGGAATTATATTTTCTTTATTATCTTCATTTATTTATATTCCAAGTGTTAAGCTTTCTTTAATACTTATGATACCAATGATTATTGACGGTTTTACACAAAGTTTAACTAAGTATGAAAGCAATAATATATTGAGAGTTATAACTGGATTTTTATTCGGTTACGGTATTTTTTCTCTATTTATAATATTTACTGTAATCACTTTCAAATATGGATATAATCTAGGACTTCAATACAGATAAATAAAATACATATAGATTAAAAAAAGGCTAGGATATTTTCCTAGTCTTTTTTAATAGGTTTATAGATTTTCAAAATGTTAAATTTATTATAACTTAACTTCAAATGGTGGATTTCCTGAAAAATCTGATATAACTGCCTCGCCCTCGCCTATGTAGAACACTTCAAAAATAGGGTTATCATATGTATTATACTGTCCTTTTACAATAGAATTTTCCATACATATTTTCTTAATCTGTGTATTATTTTCAAATATAGCTTTACCACTAATTCTAAGCCATTCATACTTAGGACTAGAAACACATACTTCAACAAATGGGTTTTCCTGCATATCTTTATAAACATCTTTTGTGTTGTTTGTACAGAACCAAAGTTTACCGTCTTTTTCTGTTATAAACATAAATGGTCTAACCTTAGCCTTATTATCACGACCTACTGTTGCAAAATACTGTACAGGGTTTTCATTTAAAAATTTAACTACTTTTTCCATAAATTATTCCTACTAAAAATTTATTTGATTGATTGCTTTTACAGGTTTATAATATAATCAAAAGTATCTTAAGTAAAGTAAGCACTTTTTTGTGCTGTAGTAACCTTTTAGATACTATTGTGAGTTTTAAAGGAGTTTTTAAATATGATAAAAAGAGAATTACCACCTTGTCCAGTTGAAACAACACTAATGCTTATAAGCAATAAATGGAAAGTCCTTATTCTTCGTGACCTTTTAAGTGGTACAAAACGCTTTGGAGAATTAAAAAAATCTATAACAGGTATAAGTCAAAAAGTCTTAACCTCAAACCTAAGAGAAATGGAAGAAGACGGACTTCTAAACAGAGAAGTTTTTGCTGAAGTACCACCTAGAGTTGAATATTCATTGACAGAAACCGGCGAAAGTCTTTCTATGGTTTTAAAACCTCTTGAAAAATGGGGTAAAAATTATCAGAAAATGAAGAGTGATAACAAAGATACAGCTATTTAATATATTGCTTAAATAAAAGTTATAAATAAATATATTATTAAATTTAAACGATATAACACACCATAAGAATTAAATTTTAACTTTTAAAATAATAAATAATAAAAAAAGCCATATACCAAATAAAAACCACCCGTTGAACAGGTGATTATTGTTGTAAACCTCTAATAATCATTAAATGGTCTGACAATTACACTACTATTCCATTTAGAATGTAATAAACTATGTAATTCTTCATAATATTTTATATTTACATATGATAGCCATTTTTATATTATATCATAGAGTTTTTTATATTATCACTCCACTAAAGCCTGTACTAACATTGTTTATCAATAAAAATGAGTACCCAAAGGGTACTCATTTTTTAAATTATCCTCTATAGAAGTTTATAAGACAGCCTGAAAGTATAATCTTTCTTTCGTCATCTGTAAGGTCGTCCATTTTAAGTGTGAACTCTTTCATATCTTTTCCAACGATATATGCTTTAAACTCATTAGACTTTTCGCTTACAAGTTTTCTAACATTAGGCACAAATATATAATCGCCATTTTCAAAAGGTATTTCCCCATCAAGTGTAAATGGTAACATACCCCAGTTAATAAGGTTTGAGCGATATCTCTTTGTTGCGTACTCTTTAGCAATATTAGCCCAACCGCCTAAAACTTTCTGACAACTAGCAGCCTGCTCCCTAGCTGAGCCGTCACCTGGTTTAATTGCATAAATTGTACTTCCGATACCAGTTTTATTCATATCAACCTGAGGGAACTTTTTGTTTATATTTTCAAATACATCTTTCATTTCGCCTAAAGCAGATACTATATCCTCGCCTTTTTCCCTTGATTTTTCAGCTTTCTGAACTTCTTTAGCACGTCCTACATAAGCTGGGTCCTTTCTTGAGAGTGTAAACTCTGCAAGTCCTAAAGGATTTGAACGATATGATGATGTTTCACCTGAAGGAATAAGCTCATCTGTTGTTGTTACAGGGTCTTTTATAACAGATACAACCTTTAATACAATATCATCTGTAAGCTCGCTCATAGCTGGCCAGTCAGTTATATTAGGTCCAAATTTAATTTCTACTTCCGGTTCAGCTTTTCCAAAACCATTGTAACATCTATTTTTATATACTTCATCATTAAAGCGGTATTCTGGTTTTGTATACTCAATATCAAGGTCAGTAGCTGGTGTAAGTCTACCTTTATTTACAGCAGTTGCAGCTATTGAACGTGCGTCCATAAGGGCAACTGATGCTATCTGATTATTAGTTATCTTTGAACCCTCTCTGTTAGGGAAGTTTCTTGTTGAATGTCTAACACTTAAACAGTTGTTAGCTGGAACATCACCAGCACCGAAACAAGGTCCACAGAAAGCTGAACGAACAGTAGCACCTGAAACCATAATATCTGCAATAGAGCCATTTTCAACAAGACTTAAGAATACTGGCTGACTAGATGGATATATACTAAGTGCAAACTCGTCATCACCTATAGAGTGACCTTTTAATATATCTCTAGCGTCACAAATATTTTCATATGTACCACCGGCACAACCGGCAATTACACCCTGCTCAACGTAAAGATGTCCATCTCTAACTTTATCTTTAAGTTTAAACTCAACTTTTCCTCCGTCTAACTGTTCTCTACCTTTTTTCTCACACTCATCAAGTATATCCATAAGGTTTGCGTTAAGCTCCTCTATTGTATACACATTGCTTGGATGGAAAGGCATAGCTATCATAGGTTTAACTTTTGAAAGGTCAACGTATATAAATCCGTCATAGTATGCACAGTCCTTAGGTTTCTGCTCCTTGTATTCTTCTGGTCTACCGTGTGTCATATACCAACCTTTAACTTTTTCGTCTGTAACCCATACTGAAGAAAGACAAGTTGTTTCAGTTGTCATAACATCAATACCATTTCTATAATCTACACTTAAGTTTTCGATACCGTCACCAATAAACTCCATAACTTTATTTTTAACGTATCCATTTTCAAAAACAGCACCGATAATTGCAAGGGCAACGTCCTGTGGTCCTACTCCAATAGTTGGCTTACCTGTAAGGTATACACCTACAACCTTAGGTCTATCAATATCATAAGTCTTATTTAAAAGCTGTTTTACAAGCTCAGGACCACCCTCACCAACAGCCATTGTACCTAAAGCACCGTAACGAGTATGACTATCGCTACCTAAAATCATTTTACCAACGCCACTCATCATCTCTCTCATATACTGATGAATTACAGCCTGATGAGCTGGAACGTAGATACCACCATACTTTTTAGCACAAGAAAGACCGAAAAGGTGGTCGTCTTCATTTATTGTACCACCAACAGCACAAAGAGAGTTGTGGCAGTTTGTAAGAACGTAAGGCATTGGGAACTCTTTTAAACCACTTGCCCTAGCTGTCTGTATAATACCAACGTATGTAATATCGTGAGATGCCATTCTATCAAACTTTAACTTAAGTTTATCCATATTATCAGATAAATTATGACTAGCAAGAATACCATATGCCATAGTATTTTTTGTAGCCTCCTCCTTAGAAGGTACATTCTCACCCATAACCGCCTTAATCTTTTCAAAAGCAAAACCATCATCTTCTACAATTTCTCTACCATTTAGAAGATACACACCATTTTTATATAACTGAACCATTACCCTGCCTCCTCATTTCATATAAGTTATTGTTCATAATTATAGCTGTGGCAAAGGCATTTGTAAATACCCTGTGGACTATTGTACTTCCTTTAGTACATTCATTGCCTTTTATTAAAAATATGTAATATACTTATACGCCAGACAATACTAATATCTAAAACAAAAACGAATGTATACATCATATATCTAGCCCCTATACCTATAAATATATATTGATAAAACAAGCACTTTAATTATATAATATTAAAATAGTATACAATAAGCGAGGTAGATATATATGAGATATGAAGGAACAGTTTACAGACCACCTAGTGAGGCGAGAAGCCTTATAATACAGCTTACAATAGGCTGTGCTAGAAATACTTGTACATTCTGTGCTATGTATAAAGACAAAAACTTTAGAATACGCCCTCTTGAGGAAGTTGTAGAGGACCTTTATATGGCTAGAGAATACTATAAAAACATACCGATAAGACGAGTATTCTTAGCTGACGGTGATGCACTTATCGTAAAAACTAAGGACCTTCTCTACATTTTAGAAAAAGTTAAAGAGATTTTCCCTGAGTGCGAAAGAATATCAATGTACGGTGCACCAAAAGATATATTAGGAAAAACTGACGAAGAGCTTAAACTTTTAAAAGATGCCGGTCTTGATATGATTTATATGGGTATTGAGTCTGGTGATGACGAAGTTTTAAAATTTGTTAAAAAAGGTGCTACACAGGCCGAAATGATAGAGGCTGGAAAGAAAATCAAAAAAGCCGGTATGGTAATCTCTGTAACACTTATATCCGGTCTTGGTGGTAGAAGATACTTAAAAGAACACGCTCTCGGAAGTGCTAAGGTTATAACTGAAATGAAACCGGAGTATGTTGGTTTCCTTACACTTTTAGTTGAGGAAGGCACACCTATGTATGACCAGTTACAAAACGGCGAAATAGAGCTTTTAAAACCACAGGAAGTTTTAGAAGAAATGCGTCTTTTCATAAGCAATGTAGACTCAGAAGGCACAGTATTTAGAGCAAACCACGCCTCAAACTACATTCCTTTAGGCGGAACATTCAATCGTGATAAGGAAGTACTTCTTATGCAGATTGAGGAGGCAGAAAAGAGAAACAACTTTAAATCTGACCACTTTAGAGCCTTATAATTTTCTAGAGGTAATACAATGAATTACTTAGGATTAGTAACTTTTCTTGTTGCATATTTTGTACTAAACTTTTTTATTGTGGATAAAAGGGGTATATGGCTTATACCTCTTTTATTTACACTGCCTATTTTCGACATTGTATTTAACTACAAAAATGTAAATGATATAAATGGGCTTATAGTACTAATATGCTACTTTATGATACTTGTTTCCATATGCAGTATGAAAGGTATCAAGATATGGAATACAAAAGAAAGGACAATATACATACTACCATTTTTAATAATATATATGTTTGTATGTGCCTTATCCTACTATATTGTGATAAATTCATCTTTAAACGATTTTATATCATCTTTAAAGTACATAAATTCTATATACACAAAAAATGTACTTATACTATCGGTACTGCTTGTAACATCACTTGTTTTTGCACTACCTATATATAACTTTATTGATAAAAGTATAGGTAAAAAAAGTCCTTTAGTAATAATACAATGCCGATATTTCAGTACAAACCTATTTTTCGGCACTATATTTTCAAGATATTACTTAGAGGGAATACATAACGGTGTGTATCACAGGTTCGAGATAACAAAAAGAATGTATCTTATATTAAATAAAGAGAGAAGTCTTGAGTTATCCGTAAAAAGTGGTATTTTAGGTGGTAAGTATGTATTTAAAAATCCTTGTCCCGAACTTGAACATAAAGCATTGAAAAGAGATAGAAAAGTTAAGATTTGCTCAACAATATTTTTTATACTAGCCCTATGTGGTGGTATATACATTTTCATATTGTAATAAATAAAAATAACCTCTCATATATTTATAAAAAATATAGGGAGGTTTCTTTATGAAAAAAATTATTACACTAATAGTCATAACAACAATTCTTATATCATTTATAATACCTATGTTCACCGTTTTTAGCTTTTCAAAAAAGGATAGGAAAAAGGAAGAAACCTCAAAACAGGAAATAAATATAGAAGTATATAATCCCGAAACGGAAACCAAAGAGGAAACACCTTTCGAGGAATATATAAAAGGAGTTGTCGGTGCAGAAATGCCTGCCCTTTTCAATATAGAAAGCCTTAAAGCTCAAGCTGTATGTGCTAGAACCTACGCTTTAAGGGAAATAGAACATATGGGGCTTACAACAGAAAATCTTCCAAAGCCCGAAGATATAGGACAAGCCTATCTATCTAAAAGTGAACTTAAAGAACGGTGGGGAGATAATTTCGAAGAATACTACAAAAGAATTGAACAGGCTGTTTCGGAAACTAGTGGTGAAATTATGGTATATGATGATGAGCCTATACTTGCAGTTTTCCACTCCACCAGCTCCGGATACACCGAAAACTCCGAAAATATATGGCAAAACCCTATGCCTTACTTAAAAAGTGTTGAAAGTAGTGGAGATACGAAAGCACCACAGTATGAGGTTTCAAAGGAGATTTCCTACAATGAAATTAAAAATATGTTTAAAAATAAGTATCCCGATATAGTATTCTCAGAAGATAGCCTTATAAATCAAATTAAAATAAACTCTATAAGTGACGCCGGCTACATAACATCAGTTACAGTCGGAAATAAAAATCTTACTGGTCTTGAAATACGAGGAGCATTAAGCCTTAGGTCAGCCTCATTTACAATGAACGATACTGGCAATTCTATAATATTTACAACTAAAGGATATGGACACGGTGCAGGTATGAGCCAGTATGGTGCAGAAGCTATGGCTAATGAGGGTTACACTTACAAAGAAATTTTACAACACTACTACACAAATATAGATTTTAAAAATATAAATTAAAACCAGTATAAACACCCCTTGTTTTTGGCAATAATATATTCGGAGGTGTTTACAATGAAAAAAACTGGAATAATAGGTGCATTATTTTCTCTTGCCGTTGTAGTTCTTCTTGCCGGTGTAATATCATACGTTGGCACAATTAGGGATAGCAGAGAAAGTGTGGAATTGGAGGCTAATGCCAATACTGAACCTAATACAGAGGTTTCAATAAATAACACAAAGCCTGTGTACGAAACTGTGGAAGAAAAAGATGAAAATGTTTCTGAACCTAAAAAAGATGTGGAAAAAATAGAGGAGAAAAAAACTGTTCCTGAAGAAAAAGAAGTTTTTCTTGAATCTGAGGACTATGCTCCTGTAAGCTCAGTAGTGACAAATGACCCTAGCTTTGAGTATCCAGTTATAGGTGAAATAGTTATGGATTATAGCATTGATAGTGCTATATTTGATGTAACTCTTGAGCAGTACAGAACAAATGACAGTATATCCATAAGTGTTGCAAAAGGTGAAGATGTGTTATCCTCAGCAGAGGGAACTGTTTCAAATATTTATACAGATATAGAAAATGGTACAACTGTTGTAATAGACCACGAAAACGGTTGGCAGACTACATACAGCCAACTTGATAAAAATACGGCTGTATCAAAAGGCGATACTGTTTTAGGTGGACAGAAAATAGGTACTGTTTCCTCACCATCAACTTATAGCGTAGCTTTAGGTGACCATATAGATTTTGCTGTTGCTAAAAACGGTGAAACTGTAGACCCAAAAACTGTATTAGTTGATTAGAGTAAAATACCTTTCTATAGGGAATAATACCCTAAAGAAAGGTGTTTTTTAATTTATGATAATTAAATTTTAAAAATCTATTTTCAATAATATAAAAAATGGTATATAAAACTTAAATCAAGCTATTTAAATTAAACTATTGTATCTTAAAACTAAGAAACATAACTAAAAACTGTATTAGTCAATTAAATTCTATTTAAACTAAATTACTTTATTTAATCAGTTTTTACATTAAAACGAAGAAATCATAAACACAAAAAATACGTGTTTAATTAAAATACCTTTCTATACAGGATAATATCCGAAATAAATGTGTTTTTTAATTTATTATAATTAAATTTTAAAAACTTTATTTTTCAATAGTATAAAAACATTATATAAAATTTAAATTAAACTATTTAAACTAAACTATTGTATATTAAAACAAAAAAAACATAAATACAAACTGTTTTAGTCAATTAAATTCTATTTAAACTAAATTACTTTATGTAATCAGTTTTTACATTAAAACGAAGAAATCATAAACACAAAAAATACGTGTTTAATCAAATTAAAATGCCTTTCTATACGGGATAATGCCCGAAAGAAAGGTGTTTTTTGATTTATTATAAGTAAAATTTTAAAACTCTATTTTTAAATAGTATAAAAAATGGTATATAAAACTTAAATCAAGCTATTTAAACTAATTTACTGTATCTTAAAACCAATAAACATAAGATAAAATATATTAATCCATTAAATTAAAATACCTTTCTATCTAATAT
>JADIMX010000037.1 GCA_017694425.1 Candidatus Fimicola merdigallinarum | reverse complement strand
ATTATAATAAAGTATAATAAGATGTTGTATAAATAGGTTAATACGGAGGTTTTATATGAGATACATAAATGAAATACGAGAGGGCGAAAATGTAATAGAGCATTTTCTCTGTAAAAGCAAACAGACACTTAAATCACGAGCAGGAAAAAGCTATCTTTCCCTTAAATTACAGGATAAAACAGGTACTGTTGACGCTAAGGTTTGGGAGCTTAACAACGATATAAAGGCTTTTGAGGAAAATGATTTTATTAAAATAGATGGAACAGCTATTGTTTATCAGAATGATATTCAGCTTAATGTAAAAAGAATAAGAAGAAGTCTTGAGGGCGAGTATGACCCTATGGACTATATACCAAGTACAGAAAAAAATATAGATAGTATGACTGAGGAGCTTTTAGGCTATATAAACACAATAAAAAATCCATACCTTAAAAAGTTTCTTGAGGAGATATTTATTAAGGATAGTGTTATAAGTAAAAAGATTAAGTACCATTCGGCAGCGAAAAGTGTTCATCACGGATATATGGGTGGACTTGTAGAGCATACTTTATCAGTTACACAGATTTGTGACTTTTTAGCACCTAGATATAAATATGTAGATAGAGATATTCTTATTGCATCTGCTATGCTCCACGATATAGGTAAGATATATGAGCTTTCAGATTTTCCGGAAAACGATTACACAGACGAGGGACAGCTTTTAGGTCACATTGTTATTGGTATAGATATTATATCTGAAGCAGTTAAAAAAGTTGAAGGCTTCCCTAAAAAACTCGAAAGTCTTTTAAAACATTGTCTTATATCACACCACGGCGAGCTTGAGTACGGTTCACCACAGTTACCTAAGACAATAGAGGCTTTTATACTTCATTGTGCCGACAATATGGACGCAAAGGTTAAAGTTATAGAGGAGTTAATCGACTCTGATAGCACATCAGGTAGTTGGGTAGGATATCAAAAAATGTTACAAAGAAATATAAGGAAGTCAGATTATTAATGGGAAAACAGCTTGAAAACGATAGTAAAACAATATCAGCATCTGAAATAAATAGATTTACTTACTGTAATTATCAGTGGTATTACGAAAGGCTATATGGTAGGAAAAAACTTAGAGAGCTTAAAGCTGATAGAAATAAAGAGTTAGGATATAAAGGTGATGGAAACTCTAACTTTAAACGAGGGGTTAGGTTTCATAATGATAGCTATGCCAAAATGAGAGTGCAAAATACACTTTTAAAACTCTTTATTATAGCAGTATTAGTTATGGCTATTGTGGTTTATTTTAAGGTGGTATGATATGTTAGATAGTTTATATTTTTTATCAGATAAAAGGTTTGTTTTGTGTATAGCCGTTGTTTTAATTATATTAACTGTGCTTAGCTTAAAAACAGCTACCATAAAAAAGAAAAAATCTTCTCTTATTATGGCGGGATATAAACTTATATACACAGACCAAAAAACTGATTTTAAAGAGAAAAATGTTGAGTATGGGAAAATTCTTCACTCAGAAAAGTATGATATACAGGGAAAACCTGACTATATATTTAAAAAGGTAGTATCAAATGATATAGTACCTTTCGAGCTTAAAAGTGGTAGCATTGGGGATAAGGACTATCCTCATAAAGGGGATTTGTTACAGCTTGCATCATATTTTATAATAATTGAAGATGTGTACGGTGTAAGACCTAAGTTCGGTAAACTTGTGTATAAAGATTATATGTTTATTGTGAAGAATACTAAATCTATAAGAAAAGAAGTTTTAAAGACAGTTGATTCTATGCGTAGTATGATGAAAAATGGAAAGGGTAGTGCAAATCCGTCATTTGCAAATTGTAGATATTGCGTGTGTAGAGGTACTGTCTGTGAATATTGTAAAAAGGAATGATTTTATGAAATTTAAACCTCCTGTTGTTAAAAATGAAACCTATGAAATGACTATAAATGACTTAGGTACAGAGGGACAGGGTATAGGAAAAATAAATGGATTTACAGTCTTTGTTGAGAATGCTTTGCCTGACGAGATTGTGAAAGTACTAATTGTAAAGGTTAAAAAAAGTTTTGCTTATGGAAAACTTGTGGATATTATAAAACCTTCAGAGTATAGAGTTGAACCTTTTTGTTCTAATGCCAAAAGGTGTGGTGGTTGCCAGTTACAGCATTTAAGCTATGAGGGTCAGCTTCAGTTTAAAAGAAAGAAAGTTATCGATTGTTTAGAGCGTATTGGTGGTTTTAAAGATATTAAAGTTGATGATATTGTAGGTATGGATAAGCCGGTTCGTTATAGAAATAAGGCACAGTTTCCTGTAGGTATGGGCAAAAATGGTGTTGAAATAGGCTTTTATGCAAAAAGAAGCCACAATATTATAGATACAGAAAAATGTTACTTACAGCATAGTATAAATGATGAGATTGTAAGACGTTTTAAAGAGTTTATGGTGGAGAATAATATTTCTTCTTATAATGAAGAAACTCATAAAGGTGTAGTAAGACACATATTAACAAGAATAGGCTTTAAAACTGGGGAAATTATGGTCTGTGTTGTGGGTAACTCTAAAAAAATGCCTTGTAGTGATAAACTTGTTGAAAAGTTTAAAGATATAGAGGGAATGACAAGCATTGTTTTTAATGAGAATAGAGAGAAAACAAATGTCATTTTAGGTAGCAAAGTTACAACACTATACGGCAAAGACTATATAACAGACTATATTGATGATATTAAGTTTGAAATATCTCCACTTTCATTCTTTCAGGTTAACCCTATACAGACAGAAAAACTTTATTCTAAAGCACTTGAGTTTGCAGATATTAAGGGAGATGAAAATGTTCTCGATATATACTGTGGTATAGGTACTATATCATTATTCTTTGCAAGAAAGTCAAAAAGTGTTTTAGGTGTAGAGATTATACCTGAGGCAATAGAAGACGCAAAGAGAAATGCAAGTATAAATGGTCTTTCAAATACACGTTTTGAAGTTGGTAAAGCTGAGGAGATTATACCTATGCTTTACGAAAAAGAGGGTATAAAGGCAGATGTAGTTGTGGTTGACCCTCCAAGAAAAGGCTGTGATGAAGCAGTTTTAGAAACGATAGCACAGATAAAGCCAAAAAAGGTTGTATACGTTTCCTGCGACCCAGCTACAATGGCTAGGGACTTAAGATACCTTGCAGATAATGGTTTTGAAATTAAAAGAGTTTGCCCAGTAGACCAGTTCTGTCATACAACACACGTTGAAACAGTAGTGCTTTTGACTAGAAATTAAGTTTTTGTAAATTAAATTTATATAATTAAATTTATATGATTAAATATATGGGGTAGAGTTTATTTATATTAATGTAAAAGCTCTGCCCTAGTTTGTTAATATATGTTAGGGGTTATATTATGGGAGAAAATACTGAAAAATTAAAGGAAAGGTGGCACTATATCGACTTGATGGAATTTATAGGCATATTTTTTGTTTTGATGTACCATTCCACTACATATTCGTATTTTTCTATTGGTGATACTTCTAAAATTGCATTTTTTAGATATTATTTAAGAACAATACTATCAACTTGTGTTCCAATATTCTTTTTTGCAAATGGGTATCTCTTGCTAAATAGGAGTTTTAATCTTAAAAGGCATATAGTTAAAATGATAAAAATTATATTTTTGACAGTCTTATGGGCTATGATTGTAGTTATTTTAAGTCACGAAAATTTATCATTAAGACAATTTATAAGCTATGTTTGGAATAAAGAGAAAGGTGGGATAAATTATTTGTGGTATATGGGTGCATTAATATGTATATATGTATTTTTTCCACTTTTAAAGATTGCTTTTGATAATAATAAAAAGGTTTTTATATATTTTACAGTTGTAAGTGCTATACTAACACTTGGTAACACATTTATAGGTTATAGTATATCTATAGTTTTGAATTTATTAAAAATACATAATGGACTAATAAATACTAACTGGTTTAATATGTTTAACCCTTTTAGAGGTATTTATGGATTTGCCTTTGTATATTTCTGTGTTGGAGGTCTTTCTCATCAATTAAAGGGGAAAATTGAAAAAGTAAATATTAAAAAAAGAGTTGCATTATCAGTATTAACAATTCTTTTAAGTAGTTTAGGGCTTTTTATAACTGCTATTTTGCTATCGAATATTACAGGTCAGCTTTGGGAAATTGTTTGGTACGGTTACGACACAATATTTACATTTGTTAATACTATTGCTATATTTGTATTGTGTTTATCCTATAAAGGTGGCAGTAAATTTATTAGGCTTATTTCCGTAAATACGCTTGGAAT
>JADIMX010000036.1 GCA_017694425.1 Candidatus Fimicola merdigallinarum | reverse complement strand
CTATTACAGATAGCTATAAATGGTATTGGGGATATCCAAAAAGTTTTGGAATTAGAACAAAGAGCGATTTTAAGACATATGTTAAAATTGCTACACTTAAAGACGGTGTTTTATCGGAGCTTAGTCAGCCGATAGAGCTTGTATATTAAGTTAGTATTGACTAAAAGGATTTTTATTGTTTATAATTTATTCTTAGTAAATACATATTTTTGTAGGACAATTTTTTGAAAGAAATTGTCCTTTTTTACTTAAATATAAAAAGGGGGTTGAATTTATGAATGACAATGAAAAAATTATAGTGGATAGCAAAGCTAGAATGGATATTGTAAATGATGTTGGTATAAAGACACTTATAGCTAATGTTGTATTATCTATTATAAAAATAATAGCCGGTATAGTGGCAAAAAGTAGTGCTATGGTTGCTGACGGTTTCCACACAGTTTCTGACGTAATATCTACAATAGCTGTTATGATAGGAGTAAAGTTTTCTGAGAAAGAGGCTGACGAAAGTCACCCATACGGTCACGAGAGGATAGAGTCTGTTCTAACAGTATTTTTAGCTCTTATATTGCTTTTTACAGGTGTTGGAATAGCTTTAACTGCTATAAAGTCTATTATGCACAATGATTTTTCTAAACCAGGAATTTTAGCACTTATAGCTGCTATTCTTTCTATCGTTACAAAAGAGGGAATGTACAGATATACTATGAAGTATGCTAATAAAATAAATAGTACAGCTTTAAAGGCTGACGCTTGGCACCACCGTTCAGATGCTTTTTCATCTATAGGTACACTTTTTGGTATAGGTGGGGCTATGCTTGGTTTTGAAATATTAGACCCTGTTGCCGGTATAGTGGTTTCTATACTTATAATAAAGGTTAGCACAGAAATATTTATGCAGGGTATAAATCAGCTTGTGGATAAGTCAGCTGATAAGGAAACAGTAGGTAAAATAGAAGATACTATAAAACATATTGACGGAGTTAAAAGAGTTGATGATGTTAAAACAAGACTTCACGGTTCAAGACTTTATGTTGATGTTGAGATTGCAGTTGATAAAAATATAACTGTTTTTGAGGGTCACAAAATTGCACAGGTAGTTCACGATACAATAGAGAAAAATTTACCTGATGTTAAGCATTGTATGGTGCACGTTAATCCTTACAGAGATAGAGGGGAAAAATGAAAAAATTAAAGAAGATATATGTTGAAATAACTAATATTTGTAATATGAATTGTTCTTTTTGCCCAAAAACTAAGAGAAATTCTAAGTTTATGAGTGTAGATGAATTTTCTTTAGTTTTGGAAAAAATACGACCATACACAGATTTTATATATCTTCACGTTTTAGGAGAGCCTTTATTACACCCTAATATAGGTGAAATATTAGATGTATGTGAAGATTATGGTATACAGGCAAATATGACTACAAACGGAACACTTATAAAAGAAAAAGGTAGTATTATACTTAATAAGAAAGCTTTAAGGCAGATAAATTATTCTCTCCATAGCTTTCCAGCTAATACAGTTAATTTCACTAACGAGGAGTATTTAAAAGATATATTTGAATTTATAGACAATACTGATAAAGAGGGTAGAATTATAAATTGTCTTAGACTTTGGAATATGGAAAGCAGTCTTTTTGCCGAAAATAAGGAAACTTATTCTATGCTAAAAAAACACTTTAATCTTGATGATATAAAGATAATGAGAACAGATAGAAATGGTATAAAACTTAGAGATAGAGTATTTTTACAGCAGGATAAAGTATTTTTTTGGCCAAATATAAATTGTGAGGAAAAGTTTAGCGAGGGTAAATGTTTTGGGCTTAAAAGCCATATGGGTATACTTGCTGACGGAACTGTAATACCTTGTTGCCTTGATAGTAATGGCGATATTAATCTTGGCAATATATTTGAAATGGATTTTTCTGATATATTAAATAGTGAAAGAGTTATGGCTATGAGGAAAGGTTTTTCGGAAAATAGACGAATTGAAAAGCTTTGCAAAACTTGTGGCTGGAATTTCAATATGTAAAGTGCATAGTTTATTAACCCTAAATATATGTATAATACACAAAAAATTATATTGTCATTAAAATTATTCTAAAAAAAGAGGATTTTGCCTTTAATTTGTAGAATAATATATTATAATAATATTAAAGTTATATTTTATGACTTACTGAAAAGTATATCATTAGAAGCAAAAGGGGGAGATTGCAATGATTCAGATTTTAGCTAGTGAAAAAGGTGAAGGAAAAACTAAAAAACTCTTAGAAATGGCTAATGATTTAGTTAAAAAAGTTGATGGACACATAGTGTACATTGATGATGATAAGAGAAATATGTATGATTTGCAGATTGGCATTCGTTTCGTTGAAACATCAGGCTTTGTTATGAAGAACCTAGAAGTATTATTCGGCTTCGTTTGTGGTATACTTTCTCAAGATAGTGATGTAGAAAAAATATTTGTTGACGGTCTTCACAACATAGTTAAAGAAATTGATAATGATTCACTTACAGCCTTTTTAGGAGAAGTTGAAAAATTATCTAAAGAAGCAAACGTTGATTTTATTATGAGTATCAGTGACAAGGTTTCTGACCTTCCTGATAAAGTTAAGGAGTACATTATTTAATATGAATACATACAACCGATATTCCGATTATTTAAAGGAACGCTACGGCGAGAAAGTTTATAAATTACCCGTTGCTATACCTGTTACTTGCCCTAATAGGCTTAACGGAAATAAAGGTTGTTCATATTGTGGAGAAGACGGTGCCGGATTTGAAAATTTATCCGGTACTTTTTCTGTCTATGAACAGCTTGAAAAAAATAAGGATTATATAGGGCGAAGATATAAGGCTAAAAAATTTATTGCCTATTTTCAGAGTTTTACAAATACATTTTTACCACTAGATGCTTTTGAAAAGTATGTAAGAGAAGCATCTTCTGTGCCGGATATAGTGGAAATAGCTATTTCTACAAGACCCGACTGTGTAAATGATAAGTATTTGCAAGTTCTAGCTGATATAAAGGCGGAAAAAAATGTTAATATAACAGTAGAATTAGGACTTCAGAGTACAAATTATCATTCGCTTAAAAAGGTTAATAGAGGTCATAGCCTTGCAGAATATATTGACGCTAGTATGCGTATTAAAAAATATGGCTTTAATCTTTGTACCCACCTTATATTAAATCTGCCTTGGGATAATATTGACGATAGCATTGAGTGTGCAAAAATCGTATCTGTTATGGGTTCTGATTATATAAAATTACACGCATTGTATATAGAAAAAAATACCGATATGGCAACACAGTATGAAAATGGTGAGTTTGAAATATGTTCGGTAGAGGAATACAAAAATAGAGTTATACAGTTTTTAAGACATCTTTCGCCTAATATTGCTGTGCAAAGAATTATAGGCAGAGCCCCTGAAGAAAATACACTTTTTGCTAACTGGGGAATGAGTTGGTGGAAAATACACGACGAAATCGAAAAAGAAATGCTTGACAATGGATATGTTCAAGGTGATTTATATTTATATACAAATGGAAGTGCAGTAAGAAGATTTGTATAAATGGTATAACGATTTAATAAATTTATCATAAAAGTGCAATAAATGGAAGTTTTGATATACAATTTTATTAAATTTTTGCTAAAAAAACATATAAATGTTGTTTTAAACATAAAAAAATAAAAAAATACTTAAAAAGTGTTTACTTTTCTGATAATTGTGTTACAATAGTAGAGTAAACAACAATGTTTACTTTTAATGACTTAGCTTTAAAGCATTTATGCTTTATATATTATTTAATCTTTTAATTCCCCCAAAATTAAAGATTAAGAAGTACAAAATCCATCGACTTTATCCTGCCGATGGATTTTTTTTATACTCAATATTTATTTACATATAGCATACAAAGATATTATAATTATAAAAAATATATTTTAAGGAGGGTATTTTGTGAGAAAAAGTTGGGACGAATACTTTATGGAAATTGCAGATATAGTCAAAACACGTTCAACTTGTCTTAGAAGGCAGGTAGGAGCTGTTATTGTTAAAGATAATAGAATAATAACAACAGGTTATAATGGGGCTCCGTCAGGGCTTATGCATTGTAGTGATATGGGATATTGCGAGAGAGAAAAATTAAATATTCCATCAGGACAAAGACACGAGCTTTGCAGAGCTTTACACGCAGAACAGAATGCTATTATTCAGGCTTCTCATATGGGGGTTAGTACTAACGGTGCTACACTTTACGTTACATTACAGCCTTGTGTTATATGTGCTAAAATGGCTGTAAATGCCGGAATTGTAAAGATAGTATATAAAGGTAGCTACCCAGATGAGCTTTCTATGAGAATATTGAATGAGGCAAAAATAGAACTGGTTGTTTTAGATTAAATTTAATTTAATTTAGCGGTTAAGGATAATCTCCTTGACCATTTTTATTATAAATGGTGTTATTTACTTAATATAATAGGGGTGCAATTTTATAAATCGTAATTAATAAGTGCATTTTTATAATATACTTTTTGTTTTGAAAATGTGGAGAAACATATAATTTTTGTTTACATAATATAAAAGAATAGTAAGAAGAAAAAAGTTTAATATAACTTATTTTAGTATTAATATAGAGTAAATTCAATTAATTATATGTATTTAGGAGCATTGTTAATAAGGGGCAAGGTGTTAGTTCCATATTATTAAGGGATATTATTGTTGGATTAAAATTTATTAATCCTATTAATAATAATTATATTTTGTGTTTTCTATATTAGTAAAATATTAATGTAGGTCTGAAAGGTGTTTTTGGTATTATAAAACTTAATAAAAGATACAAGCGTAGTTATACACTACGCTTATATTGATAGAGATTTTAAAAGCTCAAAAAAGCATTTTCTAAATTTTTCGTCATCTTCTTTTGTTCTTTTTCTCATTCCACCTTTAAATCTCTTTTTATTTCTTCTTTGTTCTTTTGATAAGTGTCTTTCAAACAACATTCTGTCTATATTTTCGTTGGTGTATAAAAATCCGTTTTGGTGAACTGTATGTACACCTTTTGCAACAAGCAAGGTTGCAAGACCGTAGTCTTGAGTTACAGCCACATCACCTTTTTTTGAAAGATTAGCTATAAATAGGTCGGCACTATCTGATGATTTATCTACTGTTACAACCTTAAAGCCATCTTCATCTATTATGTGGCTTGTATCTGTAACCATTATAATGGGTATATTAAATTCGCTTCCACAAGATATGATTATATCTTTTACAGGACAGGCATCAGCATCAACAAGTATATTCATTTTTACACCCCTTTAAGTAAATTTTGTAAATATCACGTATATAGTATATCATATTTATTTATTAAAAAGGAGTGTTACTATTGTCACAGTTAGATAAAATATTAGAATATAATAAAGCTTTTGTGGAAAATAGGGAGTATGAATATTATCAAACAGATAAGTACCCAGATAGAAATGTTATGATAGTTACTTGTATGGATACAAGACTTATAGACCTTTTACCACGTGCAATAGGTGTTAAAAATGGTGATGTTCAAATGGTGAAAACTGCAGGTGCTGTTATATCTGACCCATACGGTACAGAGATTAGAAGTATACTTGTTGGTGTTTATGATATGGGTGTTAAGGAAGTTATAGTAATAGGTCACGACGACTGCGGTATGCAAGGTCTTAAACCTGAAAAACTTATAAATGAGATGATAGAAAGAGGTATAGATAAGAATTGCTGTTGTGAGGACGGTATACATAATTGGCTTACAGGATTTGATGATGTTTGTGAAGCTGTAAATGGAACAGTTAATCTTATAAAAAATCATAAGCTTATGCCTAAAGATGTTAGTGTAAATGGACTTGTAATAAATCCCAAAACAGGTGAATTAAGAAAAGTGTAAGTATAAAGGTCTTCTATATTTTTATGGAAGACTTTTTTATCGGAAAATATTAAACAAAGTGTAAGTTTGTTGTGATAATTTCTTGAAAAACATTAGATTTTAGTTTTAAATATATTGTATTGCAATATTGTAGAAATACAAATTAAATAAGGTAATATAAGAATATTTCATAATGGAAATTTTTATTGCCCAATAGGCTATAGGTAAAAATTATTATAGAAAAGTAAAAACCTCCTATAGTAGAATATAATCGGTCTGGAAACCAAAATAAAATTATAGGGGGGGTGTTATAAAAGACATAAATAGTTTATCACATTCTAAATTGAGATATTTAATATTAAACCTGTCTCTTATACACATCTGACGCTGCCGACGAGCCTCAGAGGTGT
>JADIMX010000035.1 GCA_017694425.1 Candidatus Fimicola merdigallinarum | reverse complement strand
GTGTAATACCTAATCAAGTTCATTTAATAGAAATGAAGAAGATACTTAGTAATGCTGAAAAACACTATAAATTTTTATTAGAAAAAGACGAGAGTGGTTTGACATTAACTGAAAGAATACTACAACTTTTTTCATTCCATATACCATACTATGTAGGTCCGCTTATAAATACAGAAAATAATAATGGTTGGGTTGTTAGAAAAGAAAAAGGCAAGGTTCTTCCTTGGAATTTTGAAGATAAAATAGATGTAAAGAAAACAGCTGAAAAGTTTATAGAAAATCTTATCGGTTGCTGTACATATCTTAGAAATGAAAAAGTATTGCCTAAAAATTCTCTTATGTATGAGAAATTTATGGTTTTAAATGAGCTTAATTCATTAAAGATAGATGGAGGGAAAATAAGTCCACAGTTAAAACAAGATATATATAACGACTTATTTACATCTGGAAAAAGAGTTACAGGAAATCAGCTTAAAAGGTATCTTATAGGCAAAGGGCTTATAAAGTCTAGTGAGTTTGACAGAGTATCCGGTATTGACATTGATTTTAAAAATTATTTATCATCATATAATAAATTTTTATCAGTATTTGGAGAAGATATTGATAAGTATACTGATATTATAGAAAGTATAATATTCTGGGGAACTGTATACGGTGATGACAAAAAGTTTTATATAGAAACTGTAGTTGAGAATTACGGAGATATACTTACAAAAGAGCAGATAGATAGGATAAAAGGTTTTAAGTTTAAAGATTGGGGTAGACTTTCAAAAGAGTTTTTACAAATACAAGGTTGTTTCAAAGAAGATGGGGAGATTTTACCTCTTATAGATATGATGTGGGAAAGAAACGAAAACCTTATGGAGCTTTTAAGTGATAGATATACATATTTAGATGCAGTTAAAAATAGAACTGATGAAGTTTTGAAAACACTTACTACATTTGAATATGAAGATTTAGAGGATATGTATTTATCTGCTCCAGTAAAAAGAATGATTTGGCAGTCTATACTAATATTAAAAGAAATCGTTTCAGTTATGGGTTGTGAGCCTAAAAGGGTATTTGTAGAGATGACAAGAAGTGAGGCAGAGAAAAAGAAAACAGAATCAAGAAAAAAACAACTTGTAGCTTTATATAATGCTATTAAAAAAGACCCAGATATAAAATCTCTTAAAGAATCTTTAGATAAATATGATGATAAATCTTTAAGACAGAAAAAACTTTATCTATATTACACACAAAAAGGTAGATGTATGTATACGGGGGATATAATAGATATTGATGAGCTATTCAATAAAAATTTATATGATATTGACCATATCTATCCTAGACATTTTGTAAAAGATGATAGTATACATAATAATCTTGTACTGGTTAAAAAAGAGAAAAATGCACATAAGAGTGATAAATATCCTATCGAACAGGATATTTATAGTAAAAATATTGAGTTTTGGAGATATCTTAAAGATTGTAAGCTTATAACAGAAGAAAAATATAGACGACTTACAAATAGAAATCCATTTACAGATGAACAACTTGCAGGATTTATAAATCGTCAGATAGTTGAAACTGGACAGGCTACAAAAGCTATATCACATATATTTGAGAGTATACTTAAAGATTCAAAGGTTGTATATGTTAAGTCAGGACTTGTGTCAGATTTTAGGCATAAACTTAAAATATATAAGGTAAGAATTGTAAACGACTTCCACCACGCACAAGATGCTTATCTTAATATAGTTGCAGGTAATGTGTACTATGTTAAGTTTACAAATAATACATATAACTTTATAAAGAATTATAAGAAAAATCCTGCTGATAATAGGTATCATATGAATAAAGTATTTAATTTTAATGTAGCTAGAAATGATGATGTTGCTTGGGTTGTAGATGGTGAGAATAAAACTGAATATATTGTTAAAAGTGTTATGAGTAAAACAACACCTATTATTACACGAAGAACTTTTGAGGAAAAAGGACAACTTTTTGAAGCTACGATATATAATAAAAATACAGCTAAAGATGATGTATATATACCTGTAAAAGAAAGTGATGAAAGACTTAGAGATATTCATAAATACGGAGGGTTTACTAGTGTAACAGTTACGTATTTCTTTCTTGTAGAGCACGAAGTTAGAAAGAAAAAAGTTAGAACTTTAGTGGATATGCCATTGTATCTTGAAAATAAAACATCAAAAGATATTACAGATTTAGTTGATTATTGTGAAAATACATTAGGACTTAAAAATCCAAGTATTAGGTTAGAAAAAATAAAAAAAGATTCATTGTTAAAGATAAATGGATATTATGCTTATATTACAAGTCGTTATGATAAAGGTAGAGTTTCTTTAGGTAATGCTATTTCTATGTGTTTTTCTATTGAATGGCTAAATTATATAAAAAAAATATATGATGCAAATAAAGAGTATGGTTATATTTCTAGCAAGATTACTTTAGAAAAAAATATAGAACTTTATGAAATTATTATAGATAAACATACAAATACAATATTTAATAAAAGAAATAAAAAAGTTTTTGATAAAATTATAGATGGATTTGATAATTTTAAGAAACTTAGTATAAAAGATCAGTGTATTGCTATACAAAATATTTTTGAACTTACATCTATATGTGGAAATAAAGCTAATATGAAATTACTTGGATATAAAGAAAATACAGCTAAATTAAATATGTCTAGAAATATATCAGATTTAACTGAATGTATTTTAATTCATCAATCACCAACAGGTCTTTTTGAGAAAAGAGTTGATTTATTGAAAGTATGAGTTGGCGAACTATTGTTATATCAGAAAATGCCAAGCTGGACTACCAGCTTGGCTATATGGTAGTACGTAATAGCAAAAAGAAAAAGATACATTTAAGCGAAATATCAGTCGTTATAATAGAGTCCACAGCAGTATCTCTAACAGCTGCACTTATGTGTGAGCTAATAAAAAATAAGATAAAAGTTGTTTTTTGTGACGAAAAAAGAAATCCTTCATCTGAACTAGTTCCTTATTATGGCTGTCACGATAGTAGTAAAAAGATAAGAAGGCAGGTTAAATGGGATATAAAAATAAAAGAAAGAGTTTGGACGGAAATTGTAAAACAAAAAATGATTTTTCAAGCCGATTTATTGGCTAGATTAGGCAAAATAAAAGAGGAAAATCTTATACGTGAATATATTTCTGAAATAAAATTAGGAGATGAAACAAATAGAGAGGGTCATTCTGCAAAGGTATACTTTAATGGCCTTTTTGGCAAAGAGTTTACAAGAGAAACCAGTTGTAATATAAATTCTGCACTAAATTATGGTTATACTATAATAATGTCGGCATTTAGTAGGGAAATAACAGCAAGTGGATATTCTACTCAGTTAGGAATATTTCACGATAATGTGCATAATCATTTTAATTTAGCATCAGATTTAATGGAACCTTTTAGACCTATAGTAGATGAGATGGTCTATTTTATGGATTTAGAAATATTTAATAAGAAAGAAAAAATGGAACTTGTAGGAATTTTAAATAAGGAGATTTTTATAGGCGAAAGAAAAGAGTATCTTAATAATGCCATAGGTATTTATTGTAGAAGTGTATTTGATGCACTATATGAAGATGATACGTCTATAATAGAATTCTATAGAAATGAGTTATAGATATATGAGATTAATAGTTATGTTTGACTTACCTATCCAGACAGAAAATGAAAGGCGTGTTTATAGAAATTTTAGGAAGTTTCTTATAAAAAGTGGTTTTTTTATGATGCAAGAATCAGTATATTGTAAATTGGCGCAAAATTCAACATCAGCAGATGCTGTTATAAATAATTTGCAGAAAAATAGGCCTAAGGCTGGATTAGTTCAGGTGCTTAAAATTACTGAAAAACAGTATCAAAAAATGGTATATATTACTGGGGAGAGTAACAATGATGTTATTGATACTGATGAAAGGTTAGTGATACTTTGACAATAGTACACTCAGATATGGGGCTATACATAGATTTAAAGGAAAATATAGTTAATGTTGTAGTTGTGGAAAATAAAAGAATGCTTTCAAATTTAACAAATGAACTTTATATTCAATGCAATGGTGGATATGGTGAGTTTGTATTAGCTGAAAAAGATAAACTGTTTAAATTTTCAGAAAAGGTTGTGTTTGTTCCAGAACCTTTTTCTATAAGTTGTAATGATAAAAAGATATTGTCTTTATTGCATAAAGAACTATGTAATGAAGCATTAGATAATTTATATGAAGAAACATCTAGTATAAATTCAGCTGTTGCTAACTATATGGAAAACTTAGTTTCAAGGTTGCCATATCCCATTACATTTTCTGATGATTTAGATATTTTAGGGTTACTTAAATTGATGCATATATCTTTTGATGATTATTCAGAAACTTTGTGTGAAAAAATAATAAATTATATAAAAATATTATCTAGTTTAACTAAGTTTAATACTATAGTATTTTTAAATCTTAAAGCGTTTTTAGATGACTGGGAACTTAAAGAGGTTTATAAAATTGCTTTTTACAATAAAATGCATATAGTATTGATAGAAAGTTATTTGTATGATAAACTTGATAATGAAAATACAATTATATTTGATAAAGATTTATGCGTTATAGAATTTTAGAATATTTTATATTACAAATTTACAGCATACTTCACAGGTGTGTTAAGGTTCGGCGAGAACGAATTGAGGTTTGAGAACCTTGTAAATTTGTAATACTCTTAAACCTTAATTAGCTGGTACAAATCCTCAGACATGTTTGAGAACCTTGTAAATTTGTAATACTCTTAAACTAAGCACTTTTTCGTGTGGGTTCTTACCAAGTTTGAGAACCTTGTAAATTTGTAATACTCTTAAACATAATCGACGTTTTGATACATAAAGATACGGTTTGAGAACCTTGTAAATTTGTAATACTCTTAAACCCATATACACCTGATATTATTTCTATTAATGTTTGAGAACCTTGTAAATTTGTAATACTCTTAAACCATTTTCATTCCTGTTAATTCTTGCCATTTGTTTGAGAACCTTGTAAATTTGTAATACTCTTAAACTCTTGAAAAGCATTGGACTTGGTACACTAAGTTTGAGAACCTTGTAAATTTGTAATACTCTTAAACAAAGTCATAATCTTGACGGTTATTTTTGGAGTTTGAGAACCTTGTAAATTTGTAATACTCTTAAACAGTAAAGATATAGTTAAGCTTACCTCTATGGTTTGAGAACCTTGTAAATTTGTAATACTCTTAAACTACTTCACTTCATTTAAACCATATAAGCAGGTTTGAGAACCTTGTAAATTTGTAATACTCTTAAACGATAAAACTTTCAGCAAGGTTTTTGAACTTGTTTGAGAACCTTGTAAATTTGTAATATTCTTAAACTATTCGCTGTTTCTACATATGTCACAGGCGGTTTGAGAACCTTGTAAATTTGTAATATTCTTAAACGAAGCGTATAACAAGGTTACAGAACTACCAGTTTGAGAACCTTGTAAATTTGTAATATTCTTAAACCCACCTCACGTTATTAACGTTAGTGACGTTGTTTGAGAACCTTGTAAATTTGTAATATTCTTAAACAGCACGTTTTCCAATGAGAGATTATCCATAGTTTGAGAACCTTGTAAATTTGTAATATTCTTAAACTTATCTCTCTTGAACTCCAAAACATCAATGGTTTGAGAACCTTGTAAATTTGTAATATTCTTAAACTAAGTGTTGTTTTTTTAACGATAAAATTATGTTTGAGAACCTTGTAAATTTGTAATATTCTTAAACAACGATACAATTAATGCGGTAAAAGAATTTGTTTGAGAACCTTGTAAATTTGTAATATTCTTAAACCCACCTCACGTTATTAACGTTAGTGACGTTGTTTGAGAACCTTGTAAATTTGTAATATTCTTAAACATTTAGAAGGGATTTTTATTACATTAACAGGTTTGAGAACCTTGTAAATTTGTAATATTCTTAAACTTATATTGTTGTTGGTGTCCGCAATATAAGTTTGAGAACCTTGTAAATTTGTAATATTCTTAAACCAAGTTTTTTTTCTAAACTTTCTAATCTAAGTTTGAGAACCTTGTAAATTTGTAATATTCTTAAACGCCATTACTTTGTGGTATGGTTTGCGAGAAGTTTGAGAACCTTGTAAATTTGTAATATTCTTAAACGTGGTGTAGGACTAGCGTTTAACTGCTGTAGTTTGAGAACCTTGTAAATTTGTAATATTCTTAAACAATGCTAGACACATATTTTATGATTTGCTGGTTTGAGAACCTTGTAAATTTGTAATATTCTTAAACTTATTATTATATTCAGAAAAAAAATCATTAGTTTGAGAACCTTGTAAATTTGTAATATTCTTAAACCAAATACTGGAACAGTAGTTAATACAACAGGTTTGAGAACCTTGTAAATTTGTAATATTCTTAAACTTAAGTCAGCAATTTCACGTTTCATAGCAAGTTTGAGAACCTTGTAAATTTGTAATACTCTTAAACACAGTTTATAGGTGACAGCTCTGAATACTAGTTTGAGAACCCTGTAAATTTCTAATTAATCCACAAAATACAACCCGACCCATCTTAGATTTAACTCTAATCTAGGTCGGTTATTTTTTTGCACATCTTTTATTAATCTATCTTCCTGCAACTTTCTCTTTCTATAATATAGTAAGGAACGATAGTTTTAGTTGCGAAAAGGTCAGGCTGTTCTATATGATTTATAAGCTGTGAAGCTGATTCAGCCCCCAACTGATAAGAATTTATATCTATTGATGTAAGCTGAGGATTAAAAACTCGTGAAAAAATTGAGTTATTAAAACATATAATAGACAAATCTTTAGGTATACTTAAGCCTAAAGAAAGTATGGTTCTCTGTATTGCAATAGTAATCATATCATCACAAACTACTAAAGCGGTAGGTCTATCTTTCATAGATAAAAGCTCTATAAGTTTTGTTTCCTCATTATCAGGCAAGTAAGGTATTTCTATACAATACTTATCATTAAAAGGAATACTATGCTCTGTAAGGGCTAGAATATATCCGGATTTTCTATCATTTGAAAACACTTTTGAATTTTCTGTTCCTATATATCCTATTTTTTTATGACCTAAATTAATCAAATATTCACAAGCATCTTTACCTGCCTGAATATTGTCGTTATCGACACATATTGTTTCGTTAACCATTTTTGTTGCTTTTCCTATTAAAACGAATAAAAGTTTCTCGTCATACATATAATTTATTAGAGAGTCGTCAAGGTTTGAATATAGGAATATAAAACCATCAACCTGTGAATTTTTAAGGCATTTCATAAGCTCATCTTCAGTAGCACCAGTTATTATTGTTACTGTATATCCTTTTTGATTACAAAATTGACCAATTCCCCTTAAAGTTTCTAGATAGAATGAATTTTCATATGCATCTTTCATAGATGCAGGGAAAACTACACCTATTGTCTTTAATATTTTATTTTCGAAGTTAGTTGTATATATATTAGGCTCATAGCCAAGCTCAGCCATAGCCTTTCTTACTTTCTCTTTTGTCTGTTCGCTTATAGATGGGTGGTTTCTGAATGTTCTAGAAACAGTAGAAGGAGAAACACCTGCAAGTTTTGCTACCTCTTTTATAGTCATTTTAGACACCTCCAGTATAGTTTTTATTTTATAAAAATATAAAATAAAAGTCAATTTATTATTTATATGGAAGAGTTATGTTAATTTAGATAAAGTTTATTAAATATTTTGCATAAAAACGTGGTGCAATTTTTATGCAAAAATTACGGAATATTTTCGCGAAAAAGTTGCGTAAATTTTAGTAAATTTTCAAATGCAAATCGTGCAAAAGTTTATTGAAAATATATTTTAAGTAGTTTATAATATACTTAAATTCAAAGATAAATAAACCAACTAGTTGTATTTCAAATGTTTTGCGTAACCATAATGCAAATTTCATTTAAAATTTAGTTTATTTTTGATTTTCTAATAATTATTTTTGGGAGGGAATAGTTATGAATGAACAGAAAAGAAGCAATATTTTAGAAATTTTTGCTCCGATTTCGGGAAAAGTAATCCCTTTAGACGAAGTTAAAGACCCTGTTTTCGCAGAGAAGATGATGGGTGACGGTGTTGGTGTCATTCCTAGCGAAGGTAAAATTTACAGCCCTATAAATGGTATTGTAAAAATGATTGCACCTACAAAGCACGCATTCGGCTTAGAAACAGAAGACGGTGTAGGTATACTTATACACTTTGGTCTTGAAACTGTAGAGCTTAAAGGTGAAGGCTTTGACGTTAAGGTCAAAGAAGGTGACAGCATTAAGGTAGGCGACATTTTAGCAGAGGTTGATTATGACCTTTTTAAAGAAAAAAATATTGATATGACAACACCTGTTCTTGTATGTGAGGGAGCAGAGGGTGCTGAACTTGACTGTAAATATGGTCAGGTTGAAAGCAAGAAAGATATGCTTATTAAATGTACATTGAAACAGGAAGAAACTATTGTAGAAAATGCAACTAAAGAGGTAGAAACAGTGGAAAAGAAAGATAAAAAGTTTAAAATAGACTTTGATTTACTTCAGAAACTTGGTAAAGTTTTAATGACTGTTATCGCAGTTATGCCAGCAGCTGGTCTTATGATATCTCTCGGTAAACTTGTTCAGATGTCAGGCGGAGATATTTCAGCCATACTTACTATTGGTAGCACAATGGAAAATATCGGTTGGGCAATTATAAATAACTTACACATACTTTTTGCTGCTGCAATTGGTGGTTCTTGGGCTAAAGAGAGAGCTGGTGGTGCTTTCGCAGCAATTATAGCATTCATACTTATAAATGTTATTACAGGTTCAATATTCGGTGTTACAACAGATATGTTAAATGACCCTAACGCTGTTACACATACACTTTTCGGTCAGGAAATAGCTGTAAACGGATACTTTACATCAGTTCTTGGTGCATCAGCCCTTAATATGGGTGTATTCGTTGGTATTATATCTGGTTTCGTTGGCGGTGTTGTATATAATAAATATTATAACTTCAGAAAACTTCCAGATGCACTCTCATTCTTCAATGGTAAGAGATTTGTACCTTTAATGGTTATTGTATATTCAGTAGTTATCGCTATCATTTTAAGTTTTGTTTGGCCAGTGGTACAGACAGGTATAAACAATTTCGGTATCTGGATTGCTAACTCATCAGATACATCACCACTTTTAGCACCATTTGTTTATGGTACACTTGAGCGTTTACTTATACCTTTTGGTCTTCATCATATGCTTACTATTCCTATCAACTATACAGAGTTTGGTGGAACATATGAAATATTAACAGGTATAAATGCAGGTAAAGAAGTTTTCGGTCAGGACCCACTTTGGCTTGCTTGGGTAACAGACCTTATCAACTTCAAAGATGCAGGAAATATGGAAGCATACAACACACTTCTTAACACAGTTACACCAGCTAGATTTAAAGTTGGTCAGATGATAGGTGCAACAGGTCTTATAATCGGTATAGCTTTTGCTATGTACAGAAGAGTTGATGCAGATAAAAGACACGATTATAAATCAATGTTTATCTCAACAGGTATCGCTGTATTACTTACAGGTGTTACAGAGCCAATAGAATTTATGTTTATGTTTGCAGCACTTCCTTTATACGTTGTATACGCTGTTTTACAGGGACTTGCATTCGCTATGGCAGGTGTGATAGACTTAAGACTTCATTCATTCGGTAACTTAGAACTTGCTACACGTTTACCTATGTCAATTAAAGCAGGTCTTACAGGAGATATTATAAACTTTGTAATATGTGTAGTTGCATTCTTCATAATCGGTTATGTAGTTGCATACTTTATGATTGGTAAATTTAAATTTGCTACACCAGGTCGTCTTGGAAACTATGAGAACACAAGTGATGAGGGTGAAACAAAAGGTGGTACAGGTAAAGGCAATGCAGAGGCTGAGGCTATAATCGGTCTTTTAGGTGGTAGAGAAAACATTACATTTGTTGATGCTTGTATGACACGTTTAAGAGTAACTGTAAAAGACCCAACTAAAGTTGCTGATATTGATGAATGGAAGAAAAAAGGAGCTAAGGGCCTTGTTAAGAAAGATAAAGGTATTCAGGCTATCTATGGCCCTAAGGCTGACGTATTAAAATCAGACATTAACGATATTTTATAAATTTGGAGATGCTTTATTATGAAACTAATGACTTTGAACACTCATAGTATTATGGAAGAAAACTATGAAGAAAAGCTTGAAAAATTTGTCGAGGTAATAGCAGAATTAAAACCAGATGTGTTTGTTTTACAGGAATCTAATCAGAGAATAGACAGCGAAATTGTAGATAAAAGTGAGCTTTTTGGCTGTATTAAAGTTGATACACCGATTAAAAGAGATAACAATGCTTTTAATGTAGCAAGACTTTTAAAAGAGAAGGGTTTAAATTACAACTGGTACTGGCAGAGTGCGAAAAAAGGCTTTGATATACTCGATGAGGGTCTTGCCGTATTTACTACGCACCCAGTTTGTGACGTTGAGTATTTCTATATGTCAAATGTTAGAGATTATGAAAACTGGAAAACACGAATAGCTGTTGGACTTACGATAAATGTTGACGGGGAAAAGAAAAGCTTTTATAGTGTTCACTTTGGTTGGTGGAATGATGAAGAAGAAAATTTCAAAATTCAGTTTGAAAATATCCAAAGACATTTTGAAAATAGAAAAAATGAAATCATATATTTAATGGGTGATTTTAACTCACCTGCAAATACAAGAAATGAAGGTTATGACTATGCACTTTCTAAAGGCTGGTACGATATGTACCAGCTTGCGGAAAGCAAGGACAATGGCATAACTGTAGCTGAAAAAATTGACGGTTGGAGAGATAAAACTGTTGATGAAAACGGTATGAGAATAGATTATATATTTTCTAATAAACCTAATAAATTCAAATATCACAATGTTATATTTAACGGAAAAAATTATGCTATTGTATCCGACCATTTCGGAATAGTAGCAGAAGAATAAGGAGTAGTTTATATGAGAGCGAGCGGAATTTTAATGCCTATAAGCTCAATACCGTCAGACTATGGTATTGGTTGCTTTGATAAATATGCGTATGAATTTGTTGATAATCTTTCTAAAGCAAAACAGAAGTATTGGCAGATTTTACCATTAGGACCAACGGGTTATGGAGATTCACCATACCAGTCATTTTCAACATATGCTGGAAACCCTTACTATATATCACTTTCTGACCTTATTGAAGAGGGTATTTTAACAGAGGAAGAATGTAGTGCTATTGACTTCGGCGATAATGATAGCTATGTTGATTATGAAAAAATATTTAATGGAAGATTTAAAATTTTAAGAAAAGCATATGAAAGAAGTAATATATCTTCAGATGTAGAATTTAAAAATTTCAAAGAAAAAAATGAGTATTGGCTTTCTGACTATTCACTTTATATGGCAGTAAAAGATTCTTTTGACGGGCAGGAGTGGATAAAATGGCCAGAAGATATCCGTCTTAGAGAAAATAGTGCTATTGAGAAATATAGAAATGAATTACATTCAGATATAGAATTTTATGAGTTTATGCAGTATAAGTTTTGGACACAGTGGTATAAATTAAAAGGTTATGCCAATGAAAAAGGTGTAGAAATTGTAGGGGATATTCCTATATATGTAGCCTTTGACAGTGCTGATACTTGGGCTAATCCATCTCTTTTCCAGCTTGATAAGGATAATAAACCTATTGCAGTAGCTGGTTGCCCCCCAGATGGATTTTCAGCCACAGGACAGCTTTGGGGAAATCCTTTATATAATTGGGAATACCACAAAAGCACTAACTATGAGTGGTGGGTAAAACGTATAGAATACTGTTACTTTGCTTATGATGTAGTTAGAATTGACCATTTTAGAGGATTTGATGAGTACTACTCAATACCTTATGGGGCAGAAACTGCTGTAAACGGACATTGGGAGAAAGGGCCATCAATGGACCTTTTCAATACTATAAGCAGTAGACTTGGTGAAAAAGAAATTATAGCTGAGGATTTAGGCTATCTTACAGACAGTGTAAGACAGCTTGTTAAAGATAGTGGATACCCTGGAATGAAAGTTTTTGAGTTTGCCTTTGATTCAAGAGATTCAAGTGGTGCTAATGACTATCTTCCACATAACTATGATAGTAACTGTGTTGTGTATACAGGTACTCACGACAATGAAACTCTTATGGGTTGGCTTAAATCTATACAGCCGGAAGAAAGAGATATGCTTGTAAAATATATAAATACAACTCATACAGAAGACAAAGATATTGTTCTTGACTGCATATATACAGTAATGAGTAGTGTTGCTAAAATGTGTATAATACCTATTCAGGACTGGTTAGCACTTGATAATAGTGCTAGAATAAATACACCTTCTACATTGGGGGATAATTGGAAGTGGCGTTTAAATAAAAATCAGTTTACAGCTGAGTTAGTAGAAAAAATAGCTGAAGTTACAGCTATTTACGGAAGATAAATTTTAAAGAGGTGTAGAGTTATTCTACATCTCTTTTGTATTTTATAGGTATATATTAGTAATC
>JADIMX010000034.1 GCA_017694425.1 Candidatus Fimicola merdigallinarum | reverse complement strand
AATTAAATGTAGAATAAATCAAATATTATAAATATTTCAATAAATAAAAAAGACGGATATCTCTACCCGTCCTTTTTTTATATTTAAGCCTTTGTTATCCAGCCAAATTTATCTTCTAATTTTCCACTCTGTATACCTGTTATTGTGTCATAAACTTTCTGTGAAACTGGTCCTATTTTACCGTCATTTATAGTAATTTTTTTACCATTCCACTCAAGAACACCAATAGGTGAAATAACAGCAGCTGTACCTGTACCGAAAGCCTCATCAAGTTTACCATTTTCATAAGCATCAAATACTTCCTGAATTGAAACTTTTCTTTCTGTTACTTTATAGCCTGCATCTCTTAAAAGCTCTATTGTTGACATTCTTGTTATACCTGCAAGGATACTTCCGTTAAGCTCAGGTGTAACAACTTCACCGTCAATAACAAACATAACGTTCATTGTACCTACTTCTTCGATATACTTTCTTTCAACACCGTCAAGCCAAAGTACCTGTGTATAGCCTTTTTCCTCTGCAACTATCTGAGATTTAAGACTAGCAGCATAGTTTGCAGCAGTTTTAGCATATCCAAGACCACCTTTTACAGCTCTAACGTAATCATCTTCAACATATATCTTAACTGGGTTTATACCCTCTTTATAGTAAGCACCTACAGGTGATAATATAACCATAAATTTATATGTTTTTGATGGGTGAACACCAACGTGAACATCTGTAGCAATTACAAACGGTCTTATATAAAGGCTTGTCCCCTCTTCTCTAGGAATCCATTCTTTTTCAATATTAACAAGCTTTTTGATACCCTCAATTACAAGGTCACCGTCAAACTCAGGTATACAAACTCTTTTATTAGACTCATTAAGACGAGCCATATTTTTCTCAGGTCTAAAAAGACGAATATCACCGTCAACACCGTAGTATGCTTTAAGACCCTCAAATGTTGTCTGACCATAGTGAAGAACCATTGATGCCGGTTCCATCATAATAGGGCCATAAGGCTCAATTCTTGGGTCGTACCAACCTTTTTCCTCGCTATAATCCATAACAAACATATAGTCTGTATAATAATTACCAAAGCCTAAATTTTTAAAATCTGGCTTTTCTTTAAGCTGTTTTGCTTCAATAAATCTTATTTCCTGCATTTTTATTCCCCCAAATACATATTTCCTTAATATTAAAGTATTCTAACACATTTAATATTACTTAGCAATATACTTAGCTATTTCAGAAAGTTTTATTTCTTGTACATCACCAGTTTCCATATTTTTAAGAGATACGCTATCTTCGTCAATCTCTCTATCACCAAGTATAACAGAATACTTAGCGCCTATTTTGTTAGCATATTTCATCTGTGCTTTTACACTTCTACCTACTGTATCGCACTCAGCTTTAAAACCTTCTTTTCTAAGGTTATAAGCTACTGCCTGTGATTTTACAAATCCTCTGTCACCTATAGCACCTATATATATATCCTTATATGGTTCATCACAGAACTTACCATTCTGCGCCTCAAGAGTTAAGAGAAGTCTTTCCATACCAAGACCGAAGCCAACAGCTCCTGTTACCTGTCCTCCACACTCCTCTATAAGTTTGTCGTATCTTCCACCACCACAAACTGTGCCTTGTGCACCGATACTGTTTGTAACAAACTCAAAAACAGTTCTTGTGTAGTAGTCAAGACCTCTTACTATTTTAGGGTCAACAGTAAATTTAATACCCATTTCAGTTAATATTTCCTGTACCTTTTCAAAGTGAGCTGTACACTCCTCATCAAGGCAGTCAAGTACAGACGGTGCATCTTTAATTATGCTCTGACATTTTTCCTCTTTACAGTCTAAAACTCTAAGAGGATTTTTCTCATATCTATCTTTGCAAGTAGGACAAAGATGTTCTATATTTTCACCTATAAATTCTCTTAATCTCTTGTTGTAAACACTTCTACATTCAGGACAACCTAAACTGTTAAGTCTTAACTCAATATCTTTAACACCAAGAGTTTCTATAAGTCTTGATGCAACAGATATAGCCTCTGCGTCCTGTGCCGGACTAAATGAACCAAGCATTTCTACTCCGAACTGGTGGAACTGTCTTTGTCTACCTGCCTGAGCCTTTTCATATCTAAATATAGGTGATGAAAGGTAGTAAAGTTTTATAGGCTGTGGCATATTGTGCATACCGTGTTCTATATATGCCCTAGCAATGCCAGCTGTACCCTCCGGGCGAAGTGTTATACTTCTATCGCCTTTATCATTGAATGTATACATTTCTTTATTTACAATGTCAGTTGTTTCACCAACACCTCTTAAGAAAAGCTCTGTGTGTTCAAATATAGGTGTTCTTATTTCCTCTATACCTGAGTTTTCACAAATTTCTCTTATTATACCTTCAACTTTGTGCCATTCTTTCATTTCTGCACCGAAAATATCTCTAGTGCCTCTAGGTGCTTGTGTAAGCATTATAATACCTCCTAAAAATTTTTAAGTCCTTCTTTTTTTCTCTCAAGCATTTCATCTAATCTTGATATATAATCATCAACGCTTTTTACATTGAAAATTCTTTCTATTCTACCCGTTTTTCTGTCTACAGTCTTAGTTGTAGCACCTGCACCACAGGCAAATATAGTCTGATGTTCTTCCATAATCTCTACGTTATATATACCCTCAGTACCCTCTTTACAGTACCCAACATTTTCAAAACTTCCAAGCATATTTTTCTGTCTATACATATAGTAAGGCTTAAGCCCCATTTTTTCAGCGTAATTCTGAGAAACAGAAAGCATTTTTTCCATTTCCTCAAGGCTAGTAAGTGTATATAAATCAAACTGCTCTTTAAGTCTTGAGGCTCTTTTTACTGCAAGAGTATGCACTGTCACATTTTCAGGGGAAAGTTTCATTATTTCCTCCATTGTTCGAGAAACATCAGTAGCATTTTCCTCCGGAAGCCCCAGTATAATATCCATATTTATATTATTATGACCTACTTTTCTTGCTATTTCAAATATATTCTTTATATCAGAAACACTATGATTTCTACCGATTATATCTAAAGTCTTTTGGTTCATAGTCTGTGGGTTTATGGATATACGGGAAACATTGTGTTTTTTCATAATAACAAGTTTTTCTTCTGTTATTGTATCCGGTCTACCAGCCTCAACTGTGTATTCAACAGTATTTTTAACATCAAAATTTTCATCAACAGCAGTTAAAAGTCTTTCTAACTGTTCTTCATTTAATGATGTAGGTGTACCTCCACCAATGTAGATATTTTTAACATTGTACTTGGAAGTGTACTGGCTTGTAAATTCAATTTCTTTAATAAGTGAATCTATATAAGCATCAACCTTATTTTTATACTGGCTTAGCATATATGATGTAAATGAGCAATAAAGACATCTTGTAGGGCAAAATGGTATGCCTATATATACACTTACATCTTTATCGCTATCAGCCTCAAGTATTTTTCTCTCCTCAAGGGCAACTTCAAGGCTAAGCCTTGCTTTTTCCTCAAAGACAAAGTATTTATCACATAAAAATCTTAAAGCCTCATCTCCGGTCATTCCCTCATCAATAAGGTCATTTATTGTTTTTGCCGGTCTAATGCCTGTAAGTATGCCCCAAACCGGAGTATATCCAGTTATCTTTGTGAGAAGTTTATATATAGCTGTCTTTATCTTTCTTTTCTTCTCTTTTATGTTTAAAATTTCTTCTTCGTCATAATTTTCTTCATATTCTCCAACTAACTCCCCACAGTCGTAAAGTTTAGCACCACTTATACCATTTTCAAGTATGCTTACAACTGTATAGGTTTCTTTGGATATTTCATCTGTTTCATAGTAATGTCTATTAGGATAAAAAACCTGCACAATAGTCTGAACCTCGTGAGGCAGGTCGTGTCCTTTCAATATAAACTTTATCATATCAACATTCCTCAAAAATAAATTCCTTATATAACAAAAAGGTTTGAGGGCTTAGTAGCACCCAAACCATTTTTTCAAAAATTTCTTTCGCTGTCAAGAAGAATTGTAATAGGTCCGTCGTTTAAAAGCTCAACTTTCATTTCTGCCTGAAAAATACCTGTTTCAACTTTCAAAGGCAATTCTTTAGCCTTTTCTACAAATCTATCAAATATTTTTTCAGCCTCTGAAGGTGGGCAAGCATTAATATAACTTGGACGTCTACCTTTTCTAGCGTCACCGTAAAGTGTAAAATTAGGGACTATAAGTAACTCACCATCAATATCTTTTAAGGAAAGATTCATTTTATCGTTTTCATCTTCAAATATTCTAAGGTTAACGATTTTATCTAACATATAGTCCATAACTTTCTCATCATCAGAAGAACTTATGCCTATAAACACCATAATACCTCTTTTTATTTCTCCTACAACACTTCCGTCAACTGTAACACTTGCATTTGAAACTCTCTGTATTACTCCTCGCATAAAATCCTCCTAAAATTACGTTATGACACGTTCAATCTCTCTTACACCTGAAATACTCTTAAGTTTTCTGCCTATTTTCTCAAGCTGTTCTTTGCCATTTATCTCTATTGTAATATCGAAAATAGCCACTAAATTCTTATTTGTTCTAGCATTTAAAGCCTTTACAAGTATACCTTCCTCAGAGAGAACCTTCGATATATCAAACATAAGATTTACTCTCTCATCAGCAACAATTCGTATCTCTGCAAAGAACGAAACATTAGGATTATTAAGTTTAGATTTATCAGCCCATTCAATTTCAACAAGTCTATGTCTTTCCTCTTCATTAAGATTTATTATATTGACACAGTCTGTTCTGTGGACAGTAACACCTCTACCCTTTGTGACAAAACCAATAATCTCATCACCCGGTACAGGAGAACAACATCTTGAAAATTTTACCGGTGCATCTCCAATACCTTTTACAATTACACCACTTGTACTCTTGTGAGCCTTGCCATTTTTCTTGGCATTTTCCTCTATTCTCTTTAATAAATCCTCTGTTGTTTCAGCTTTTTTCTGTTCCTTGTTAAGCTCCTCAATAAATCTATTTACAACCTGACCCTCTTTTATGCCACCATATCCAACACCGGCACAAAGTGCGTCCCAGTCTTTATAAACAAATTTATTTACAACAATATCTATCCATTCAGGGCGAATAAGCTCTGCCATAGTATAGCCTTTTCTTTTAACATCTTTCTCTATAAGCTCTTTGCCTTTAAGGATATTTTCCTCCTTAAACTCTTTCTTAAACCATTGGTTAATCTTAGACTTAGCCTGTGAGCTTTTTACAACATTTAACCAGTCAGCACTAGGACCTTTTGAGTTATTTGAAGTTATAATCTCTATTCTATCACCGTTTTGCACCTGATAGTCAAAGTTAACTATTTTATTATTAACCCTAGCCCCCACCATTTTATTTCCGACTGCTGAATGTATCATATAAGCAAAGTCAATAGGTGTAGAGCCTTTAGGAAGACTTATAACATCACCTTTTGGAGAGAAAGCGTAAACTTGGTCGTCAAATATATTAAGGTCTGTTTTTATGGTATCCATAAACTCCTTATTATCTGACATATCTCTCTGCCACTCAAGTATCTGTCTAAGCCAAGTAAGTTTTGCCTCCTCCTTAGCTGAGGATTTTTCGCCACCTTTACCCTCTTTATACTTCCAATGAGCAGCAATACCGTATTCACTTGTACGGTGCATATCCCACGTTCTTATCTGTATCTCAAAAGGCTCACCCTCCGGCCCTATAAGAGTGTTGTGAAGTGACTGATACATATTAGGCTTAGGCATAGCTATATAATCTTTAAATCTTCCCGGCATAGGCATATACATATCGTGAACAATACCTAATACAGCGTAACAATCCTTTACCGTATCAACAATAGCTCTTATGGCGAAAAGGTCAAAAATCTGGTCTATAGTCTTATTTTGGTTGACCATTTTCTTATATATACTGAAGAAATGTTTACTTCTTCCGTCAACCTTACCTTTTATACCCGCCTCTTCCATCTTAGCCATAACTTCGGTTACTATTCTATTTACAAAAGCTTCTCTCTCTGCTTTTTTGCGTTCTATCTTCTCTGCAAGGTCATAATATTCAGTTGGGTGAAGATATTTAAAACAAAGGTCCTCAAGCTCTATTCTTATTTTGCTAATACCAAGTCTATGGGCAAGAGGTGCGTATATATCCATTGTTTCCTGTGCTTTTTCCCTCTGCTTAGCCTCTGTCATATAGTTTAGAGTACGCATATTATGAAGTCTATCGGCAAGTTTTATAAGTATAACCCTTATATCCTTAGCCATAGCAAGAAACATTTTTCTATAATTTTCAGCCTGTATTTCCTCTTTTGATGCAGAATAGGAAAGTTTGCTAAGTTTTGTAACACCATCTACAAGAATAGCTATCTCCTCACTAAAGAGATTTTTTATATCATCATAAGTATATGGAGTATCCTCAATAGTATCGTGAAGTATTCCCGCCACTATAGTTTCCATATCAAGCTCAAGCTCTGCAAGTATATAAGCAACCTTTAAAGGGTGTATAATATAAGGTTCGCCTGAACGTCTTTTCTGCTCCTTATGAGCATCAGAGGCTAACTTGTATGCTTTTTCCACCATAGTATATTCATTTGTAGGGTGATACGTTTTAATCTTTTCAATTAATTGATTATAAAGTTCTTCCTCTACTTTCATAGCCATAAAAATCACCCTTTCTCTAACGAAAATAAATTATATACATAATATTATAGTAATTACACAAAAATTTTTCAAGTACGCACTATGTCAAAACCCGACAAAATGTGCAAATTTATTATAGTATACCTCTATTATACTTAACTTCAAGTATTCTTCTAACAGATTGGTTAATTCTATCCTCATCTATACTGCCATCTTTTAAACCTTTTACAATATAATCATAAAGTGCCTTAGCATCTTTTGGCATAAGAAATATATCTACACCAGCATCAATACCATATTTAGCAATTTCATCTTCTGTATAATAATTAGATATAGCACCCATATCAAGGGCATCTGTTATAATTATACCCTTAAAACCTAACTGATTTCTCAGTATATCATTAATAATAGTTTTAGAAAGTGATGAAGGAAGCCCCGAGTTATCCACATTTGGCACTTTTATATGGCTTACCATAGCAAAATCTACCCCTGTTTCAAAGGCATTTTTAAAAGGAATAAGCTCACAACTGTTTAATCTTTCTATATCGTGGTTTACAAATGTTTCTGTTGTATGAGTGTCTGTGTATGTGTCACCGTGGCCTGGAAAATGTTTTACACAAGCACTTACATTATTTCTCTGTAAACCTTTTATGGCAGATATAACAAACATAGAAACAGTTTCAGGGTCAGAACCAAAAGCTCTATCACCTATAACTGTGTTTTCAGGGTTAGTGTTTATATCGGCAACAGGAGCAAAGTCTACATTAAAACCTAGCCTTTTAATTTCATTTGCTATTGTACCCATAGTAGCCATAACCTGCTTTTCGTTATAATTTTTACCCATATACTCGGCTGTAGGTATTTGAGGTGTAATTATATTTCCACTGCTGTGAAGTCTTGAAACTCGTCCCCCCTCCTCGTCTATGCCGATAAAAAGAGGTGTTTTGCTAATACCCTGTAGATTTTCTATATATTCTATAGTCTGATTTTCTGTGTCTATATTTTCGCCAAAAAGTATTACTCCACCAGGCTTTATATATTGAATAGCTTCTACAATTTCATCATTTACAGCTGTCACAGGATTTCCATTACTATCCGACCTAAAAGCAACCATTATCATCTGCCCCGCTTTTTCTTCTAAAGTCATATCGGACATAAATTCATTTATATAATCCTCTCTTATTTCTTCCGGAGTTTTCTCAATAATAGTTTCACCTTTAATATCTAAATCTTTAGATGTATAATCATCACTTTTAACATTGCTACAGCCCGAAAGAATAAAAAGTGTTAAAAGTATAGTAATTAATCTTTTCATAATATCCCCCTCCTAAATACTCCATAAAGAATTATATTATTTTTGGTTAAAAAAGGCAATTAATAATATATTTGATTTACCTAAGTTTTTACTATATAATAACTTGGAACAAAATTTATGGAGGTATATTTTTTAATGAAACTTCAAAGACTTTTAAGCTACGTAAGACGTGCAGTTGATGATTATAATATGATAGAAGAAGGAGATAAAATCGCAGTAGGTGTTTCAGGTGGAAAAGATAGTCTTTGTCTTTTAATTGCTTTAAAAACACTTCAGAGATTTTACCCTAAAAAATTTGAATTAGAGGCAATAACTGTTTCTTTAGGTTTAGAAGGTTCAGAGTTTGACGGTATTCGCAAACTTTGCGAAAGTATAGGCGTAAATTACACAGTTGTAGATACAGATATTGGACAAATTGTATTCTATGAGAGAGAGGAAAAAAATCCTTGCTCACTCTGTTCAAAAATGCGTAAAGGTGCATTAAATGATGCAGCTGAAAAGCTTGGCTGTAATAAGGTTGCCTTAGGTCATAACAAAGATGACGTTATCGAAACATTCTTTATGTCACTTTTCTACGAGGGAAGAATAAACACATTTTCACCTGTTAGCTACCTTGACAGAAAGAAAATTTATTCAATAAGACCACTTATGTATGTTCCGGAACGTGAGGCTCTTAGCTATATAAAGAAAAATAATATCGAAATACTTAAAAACCCTTGTCCTGTAAACGGAAATACAAAACGTCAGGAAACAAAAGAGTTTATTGCAGAGATTTCAAAAAATTATCATAATCTCCCTGAAAAAGTTTTCGGTGCTATTAAGCGTTCTTCACTTAAAGGCTGGGAATTACCAGAAGAAAAATAATTATTTTATTTAAAGAGGTGATAAAATGGCAGATTATTTTCAAGAGCAAAAACAAAAATATACATTACAGCTTAGAGAGATTTTAAAAAGTCTGCCTCCCTTTGCAGATGAGTTTTTCAGAGGTATATCACTTACAACATCTGTAAAGACACGAGTAGGCTATGCTCACGACCTTAGAATATTTTTTAACTACATACTTGATTTTGTAGACGGATTTGAAAATAAAACAATGAAAGATATAACTATATCCGACTTAGACCTTATAGAATCAGAAGAAATTGACCGTTTTTTAGAATATCTTTCATACTACACAAAGAATGATTATAAAAATTCTAAATCCGAACAGGAATTTCAAAATGATGAACACGGAAAGGCTAGAAAACTTGCAGCCATACGTTCTATGTACAAATTCTTTTACAAGAAGAAAAAGGTTAAGGCTAACCCGGCTGCCATAGTTGATTTACCTAAGATACACGAAAAGGCAATAATTAGACTTGATGTTGACGAGGTGGCAAATCTTCTTGATGAAATAGAGTCTGGTGAAAATCTTTCTGAACGTCAAAAGAAATTCCACGAAAAACTTAAACTTCGTGACTTAGCCCTTGTGACACTTCTTTTAGGCACAGGAATGCGTGTGTCTGAATGTGTAGGAATAAACTTAGATGATATTGATTTCAAACAAAATGGTGTAAAAGTTACAAGAAAAGGTGGAAATCAGGTTATACTATACTTTGGTGATGAAGTTAGAGAGGCTCTTTTAAACTATATAGATTACAGAAATGAAAGTCTTGTTAAATCTGAAGATGAAACAGCTCTTTTCTTATCTAACAGAGGTACAAGGATAAATGTACGCTCTGTACAAAATTTAGTTAAAAAATACTCTCAGCTAGTTACAAGTGTTAAAAATATTACACCACATAAACTTAGAAGTACATACGGCACAAACCTTTATCAGGAAACAGGAGATATATACCTTGTTGCTGATGTTTTGGGTCACGCTGATGTAAATACAACTAGAAAACACTATGCTGACATAGAGGAGTCAAGAAGACGACTTGCCTCTAAAGTTATAAAACTTAGAAAAGATTAAAAGAAGTGATATTTGTGGATTTAGTAAAAATCAAAGAGATTTTCTCCGACTATTCACCTAGCATAGAAGGAGTTTATAAAAAAAGCTCTGTTATGGTTTTATTAGTTGAGCAAAAAGATGGCTTAGAAGTTTTATTTAATAAACGTTCACTAAAGCTTAAAAACCAACCTGGGGACATCTGTTTTGCTGGTGGTAGGCAAGAAATAGGCGAAACTCCTTTAGATACCGTACTAAGAGAGGTTTATGAAGAGCTTGGTATAAGCAAAGAAAATATAGATATAATAGGTGAATCAGATGTAATAGTTACAACAAACAAAGGTATTATTACTCCTTTTGTAGGGATTTTAAAAGATATGACTTTAAACGATATACACTTTAATAGAGATGAGGTTGAACAAGTTTTTACTGTTCCCCTATCCTACTTTTTTAAAACAGAACCAAAGATTTACCACACAGAATTAAAACCTATATTTTCTGAAAACTTCCCATTCCATCTTATAATGAATGGCAAAAATTATAAATTTTCAAATAACAGTATAGAACACTTATTTTATAAATATAATGAATATGTTATATGGGGAATAACAGCAAAAATAATATCAAACGTAGTAAAAATTCTTAAAAAATATGATTTCAAAGGGTAGTCTATAATAAGGCTATCCTTTTTATAAGGAGTAAATTTTATGGCAGTACACCACTTCGGAATTATGGATAAACCACCACAAAAAAGTGAAATATACGAAACTTTTGAACCTGAAAAGTATAATTGCATATCAATTTTAGATGATTATATAGAGCCAATTTTAAGTTTAATGTGTAATATAGATTTCTTTTATAATACATTAAATATCAAAGAAAAAGGGTTAAATTATTGTGGTATAACTCTTATTTCGCCAAGTTCTAGCGAAAAGATGCTTTCTGTAATAGAAAATAATGAAAATCTAAAAAATTTGACTGAATTATTAAAAAAAGCAGTAAATAAAAATAAATACGTTATACACTTTGGGATATGATTATAATGGTTAAAACTTTATCTAAATTACTATATGTAAAACTAAATTTGTTATAACATTTACAATGTTTTTTATTTTTAGGGTTTAGATTTCAAAAATTAGTCAGATATATATTGGGGAATAATCTTTAATTTTATAAACAATAAAAAACATATACCTTAATTTAGACAATATACATTCATAAATAAATGAAAATAGATAGTTATTATATTATCTAAGAATAATAAAGATAACAAAGAAATATAATATAATCCTTATGTTGATTTAAAGATAACAAAACAATATATATTCAACAGAAATAAGTATTGCTTTAAAATATTTAATTCATATACTTTAAATAAAAAATCTTAATGAATATCTATCTTGTTTGAGATACAATTTTTAAATTCTATATAAAATATCAAAACATATATAGAGGTATAATATAACCCTTATGCGGACTTAAAAACAACAAAAATATATATCTATTCAACGGAAATAAGTATTAAGTTAAGATAGTTAATTCATATACTTTAAAACAAAAAATCTTAATAAGTATCTATCATATTTAAAATACGATTTTTAAATTCTATATAAAACATTAAACCATTATATTTTTATACACTCAAAAAAATAGAGCCTTATATAATTTTTTAAAACTAAAACTTTATAAATTTAAAAATATTGCGACTAAAATATATTTTTTAAATCATTTCAATATACTTTACACTAATAAATAAAAAATTCCTACCGGCTATTACGGTGGTTTTTCATATTCAAGCATTTTTTAGTCTATCATTACATCTTTTTCATTCTTAAAATCACCTCTTATTTATCATTAAAAAATATTCTCTATCTAATATTAATTGTTCTAATTTTCCATCTTCTTTTAAATAATTTGATATATATCCTTTATCTTATAAGTATTCATTCTTAACGTGTCTACATAATATCTCCCACACCAAAACTATCTATGTCTATATTTATATTTTGTATTTACCCATTTCTCACATATCATTTAGTTACTCTTTCTTATATGTGATAAACTGTGTAAATCATCTGAATATTTTTTATATATTTGATTTCCACTCAATTATATTTACATATTATATCATTTAGTTTTTTTGCAGTATCACTCCTATAAATCCTGTACCGAAAAACAAACTATCCAAAAAACAAAAATCCCCTAACCTACATAGTTAAGGGATTTTTAAAATTTTATTTCTTCTTAAAATTCTGTTTTCTCTTGTAGTCAGATTCTTTTTTAGCTTTTTCTTCCTCTACTTTTCTTGTGTTCATAGTGTCAATGTCCTCTGGAAGTTCAAGAGTTATTCTCCCGAGCTTTCCACCTCTAAACTCGTCCATAAGTATCTTAGCAGTTCTTTCAAGGTCAACCTCGCCACCACGCTTTTTAAATCCTCGTTTCTCACCAATTTTAGTGAGTATCTCGTATGGCTCATCTATTGAATCAAACTCAATATTGTAACGGTTTCTTATTTTATCTGCATCAACTGACATCATAAGATTTATAAACTCAACACCCATAGTCTGAATATCAAGGATATCATCATTTATAGCACCTGTAAATGCAAGTTTAAGACCAACCTCTTTATCCTCAAATTTAGGCCAAAGTATACCCGGAGTATCTAAAAGCTCAAAATCTTTTTTAATTCTTATCCACTGCTTACCTCTTGTTACACCTGGCTTATCACCTGTTTTAGCAGTAGTTTTACCTACATATTTATTTATGAAAGTAGATTTTCCTACGTTAGGAATACCTGCTATCATACTTCTTATAGGTACAAATATCCTACCTCTAGCTTTCTGCTTTTCAATTTTCTCTTTCATAAGCTCTTTAGCAGAATTAGTAACTTCAGCTATACCTGTACCCTTTAAAGCATTCATCTGAATAACCTTAAACCCTTTATCTTCAAAGTATTTTGTCCATATAGCAGTTGCCTTTTCGTCTGCAAGGTCACATTTATTCATAACCACAATTCTATACTTATTTTTGGCAAGGTCATCAATATCAGGATTTTTACTGCTATACGGTATTCTTGCGTCAAGAAGCTCTATAACAACATCAACTAAAGATATATTTTCCTGCATCATACGTCTTGTTTTAGTCATATGACCAGGGTACCACTGTACATTCACAAAATTCACCTACTTTTAATTAAAAAAATTCGATTTGGTCTAAAGGATATAGTCTAACAAAAACTTTCCCTTTTATATCACTTTTTTTAATAGCACCTATTTTCTCTGTACGACTGTCAGAGCTGGCATTCCTATTATCCCCCATAACGAAATAACAATCCTCCGGTACTACATAAGGATAATCAACATCTCCTATTTGCTGTATAGGTTCTAATATGTAATCCTCAGTAAAAAGCTGACCATTTATATATAAATCGTATTTTAAATCAACGCTATCTTTATCTTCAACAAAATCAATTTCATCACCCGGAAGACCTATAACCCTCTTTATAAGAAGCTCTTTACTTCCATCATAGCCACAGACTATAATATCGTCTACATCAGGTTCAAAAAATCTGTATACCTTATTTATACCTACAAGGTCATAATTTTCAAAGGTAGGTACCATAGACTCACCTTTTATCCTTATTGTGCCAAAGCCTTGTAACACTATTATTACAACAAGGGCAAATATAATAAAAAACTTATCTTTTTGTAGTTCTTTTTTAAATTTTTCAAACAAAACCGTCCCCCCCCTAAAAACAAATAATTTTAGGTACTAAAAAATGGTAAATTTTAAGGGTACTGAAAAATTCAGTACCCTTATCAATTTTAATTATTTTAAAACTTCTTTAACTTTAGCAGCTTTACCTACTCTATCTCTTAAGTAGTAAAGTTTAGCACGTCTAACGATACCACGTCTTACTACCTCGATTTTCTCGATTCTTGGAGAGTGTAAAGGCCAAGTTCTTTCAACACCTACACCAGAAGCAATTCTTCTTACTGTAAATGTTTCTTTTAAACCACCGTTCTGTCTTTTGATAACAACACCTTCAAAAGTCTGGATTCTTTCTCTTGAACCCTCAACAACTTTTGCGTGTACACGAATTGTGTCACCAACATTAAAAGGAGTTATTTCTGATTTTAATTGCTCGTTTTCTAATTCTCTAATTATATCCATTTTGAGTTTCCTCCTTCCCTCAAAGACGTTCTTAATCACAAACCTTTATTGTCACAGAGGAACGTCCGTACTAACAGTTCATTATTATAACATCACAAAAAAATTTTTGCAAGATATTTTTTCAAAAAATACAATATTTTTTAATAATGTATTATTGAGTTTACCTTATATCCAGAAAGTACATCTCTACCTTTAAGGTCATCAAGCTCTATAAGGAAGTTAAATGATGAAACAACTCCACCCATTTCCTCAATAAGTTCAGCAATAGCCTTTGCAGTACCTCCAGTTGCAAGAAGGTCATCTATTATTGCAACTCTTGTACCTTTTTTTATTGCGTCTTCGTGTATCTCTATTGTAGCTGTGCCATACTCAAGGGCGTAGTCTTTACTTATAACCTTTGCTGGAAGTTTGCCTTTTTTTCTAACTGGTACAAATCCTTTTTTAAGGTTATAAGCAACAGGCATACCAAATATAAAACCTCTTGATTCTGGACCTATAACAATATCAAAATCATCAGGATTAAGATTTTTTATAATCTCATCAACAGAGTACATCATTGCTTCTGAATCCTTTAAGAGAGTTGTTATATCTCTAAATATTATGCCTTTCTCAGGAAAATCCTTAATATCTCTTATTTTTGACTTTAAATCCATAAAACTTCTATCCTCCAAGTTACTTTTATATGCTATATCGCAAGTCTTTAATGTTAATCTGAACAGATTTTTCACCGTTATACTCATTTATTCCTATAGAGTATAGTATGTCCAAATAAATATCTGCACGATTTCCGTCTAATATTCTATCACACATTTCCTTTCCGTACAAATCTATTGTTTGTTTTACAAAATCATCATAGCAGTCAAAGGAAATACCTGTAAACCTTGTACCCTCAAATCCCGTCTTAAATATAAACTTCATTATATTTTTATTTTTGCCCAAAAGATAAATTCTTTCAACAAGAACTTTCTTACTGCCAAAAATAGGTGACGGATTATCCTTTCCAAAAGGTGCTAGTATATTAAGCTCATCGGCAAGATACATTGATATATCTTGAATTTCTAGCTGTTTTTCTATTTTTATTACAGGTGTAAGGTCCTCTTTTGTAAGTTTTGAGTTTTCATTAAGCATTTTTCTTAATATAGGTATATTTTCTTTTTTAAGAGAAAGACCGGCAGCCATAGAGTGTCCACCAAATTTAGTAAAAAGTTCTTTACACTTTAAAAGCTCCTCAAATATATTATAACTTTCAATACTTCTTCCAGAGCCTTTGGCAATTCCCTCCTCTTCCGTATTCGTTATAACTATTACAGGCTTATAAAATCTTTCTTTTATTCTTCCTGCAACAATACCAGCTACACTTTCGTGTATATCTTCATTATACACTATTAAAACATCATCATCTTTAAGGTCGCTATTTTCTATATACTCAATAGCCTCATTTGACGCATTTATAGTAAGTTCTTTTCTTTCGCCATTTAACTCAAAGAGAGTTTTTGCAAGTTCATAGGCTTTTTCTATATCATCCTCTATAAAAAGCTCAACAGAAAGTTTAGCCGTTTCAAGTCTACCCGTAGCATTTATACAAGGTCCTAATATAAATCCTATATGGTACTCATTTATAATTTTATCCTCTAAATCACATATATGTATCAAGGCTCTAAGCCCTTTGTTATTACTTCTATTTAAGGCTTCAATTCCTCTTTTAGCTATAATTCTATTTTCAGAAAGCAAATCAACTATATCACATATTGTTGCAATTCCCGAAAACGCAATATAATCATTATGTCTTTTTGTTTCTGTACCCATCTGTTTAAAAAGATACATAGAAAATCTGTAAGCAAGACCTCCTGCACACATCTTTTTAAATTTATAAGGACAGTCTTTCTGTTTTGGGTCTATAACAACATCAGCCTTAGGTATAATATCTTTCCTATCCTCATCAAAGGCAGGCTCGTGGTGGTCAAGAACAATTACTGTCATACCTAGCTCTTTAGCTCTGTTTATCTCCTCGAAGCTGGCAATACCATTGTCACAAGTAAAAATAGTATCAACGCCTTTTTCGTAAAGTTTATCCACAGCCGAAACATTAAGACCATACCCCTCTTTTTGCCTATCCGGAACATAGTACATAACATTTCCACCACACTCTTTTATAGCACTATAAAGTATGACTGTACTCATAACACCGTCAACATCATAGTCACCATATACAGCAATAAGTTTGTTATTTTTTATTTTATCTATAATTATTTCACAACCCTCTTTTACACCTTTCATAATCGATATATCAAAAAGTCTATCTATATCACAATGTATAAAGCTCATAGCATCATCATAGTTTCCTATACCTCTATTTGCCATAACACAAGCTGTAATATCGCTTACATTTAAGGCTTGACCCATTTTAAAGGCATCAACCTTATTTCTTTTTAATAGCCATCTTTTCATAATATAATCACCTTCAAAATACATTATATATTAATAAAATATCATATTCAAACACTTTTATGTACTTAGAATAAATTGTATAATATAATGGAACAAATAACTATTTATACACGTATCAAAAAATAAAAAGGAGGAATTTATAAAAATGAGAAAAATTGTACAGCTCATATGCTTAATAATATTCATATTCTCACTTATATTCATTGTTAAGGCATTTAACTCAAATGCTTTCGCTAAAGAAAACAACAAAGATATGCGTGCAGTATGGCTTACAACTGTGTATAACTCAGATTTCCCATCTGTATCAAATAGAGGTAATGCAGAGGCACAGAAGTCAGAACTTATAGAAAAACTTGATAAATTAAAGGATACAGGAATAAATACAGTTATATTTCAGGTTAGACCAAAGGCTGATGCTCTCTATAAATCAGATATAAACCCTTGGTCAGACGTTCTTACAGGTACACAGGGCTTAGAGCCAAACTACGACCCTCTAGCCTTTATAATAGAAGAATGTCATAAAAGAGGTATGGAGGTTCACGCTTGGTTAAACCCTTATAGAGTTACAACTTCAGGAACTGATGTAAGTGTATTAAGCAGTAACCACCCTGCAAGACTTCACCCTGAATGGCTTATTGAACATAAATCTGCATTATACTACAACCCAGACCTTACAGCTGTGAAAGAGCATATAAGGGATACAGTAGCTGAAATTGTAAGAAAATACAATGTTGACGGTATACATTTTGATGACTATTTCTATCCATCAAACTATCCTTTACCAGAAGGGGAAACTCTTGACGGAGTAGTTGCAAACGCAAGACGAGAAAACGTAAATGAAATGGTAAAAATGGTTTATGATACAATAAAATCAATAAACCCTAATGTATCTTTTGGTATAAGTCCAATGGGTATATGGAAAAATAATGTATCCGACCCAACAGGCTCAGCTACAAAAGGTCAGGAGGCTTACTACACAGTATTTTCTGACGTTCGCTCTTGGATACAGTCAGGAATAATTGACTATGTTGTACCTCAAATTTACTGGGAAACAGGTCACCCTTCAGCCGATTATGAAACACTTGTATCTTGGTGGAATAACGAAGTAAAATATTCAAATGTTAAACTTTACATAGGGCAGGCACTTTACAAAGATGTTGTTTCTGCACAAATTGATGAACAGCTTAAAATAAATGAAAAATACGACAATGTACAGGGTAGCTTTTTCTTCTCTGCAAAGGATATATTCGAAAACAGACAGGGTTGTGTAGATAAAATAAAATCCTACTACAATACTGTTTCAACTCCAGTAATAGACGAAATACCTGTTATTGAAGAAGATAAAAAAGAAGAAGATAACAGTAATAATAATATAGTTTCAGAAGAACCAGAGTACATAAAACCAACAGAAATAAGAACTGTAAAATCTTTACCTACACAAGACGAAGTTTTAGTTGATGATATGGTTATACTTTTTGAATCCTATAACATAGACGGCTATAACTACTTTAAACTTAGAGATATAGCCACAGCGTTAAATGGGTCAGGAAGTCAGTTTTCTATAGGTTGGAATAGCAAAAAGTCATCAATTAATATAGAGCTTGGTGAAGGTTATGACGCAGTAGGAAATGAGCTTACTTTAGGTGACGGAAAATCAAAAACTGCCACTACTTCAACAGATAAACTCTATATAAATAATACTTATACTTACCTTGATACATATAAAATTGAGGGGAACAACTTCTATAAATTAAGGGATTTAGGCGAAGCTATAGGTTTTGACGTTGACTGGGACGATAGCGGAGTAATAATAATAAAATCAAGATAAAATTTAAGGATAGTCTTTTTTAGACTATCCTTTTTTATAACTTAAATATTTATATTAATAGATATCAAAAATAGCAAGATACAATATTTATATAATTTAATTTCTTCTAAATTCAATATATTATTAGTATCTTAAGCCATATCTCTACTATTTTTATAATCTTTCATTTTCTGAAGATAATCGTAAGATATTTTTAAATTGCCTTTTCCAACACCAAGTTTTGTATCGGACCTATTCTCACCGTGAAAATCACTTCCACCACTTATCAAAAGTCCTAATTTATTAGCTATTTTCTTTATATTCTTCTCCTGCTCTGGTGTATATGTAGAATACTCCGCCTCTACACCACAAAGACCGTAACCTTTAAGCTCTTTTAAGAGTTTCTCTATCTGTTCATAACTCATTTTATAAAGTGTTGGGTGAGCTAAAAAAGCTAAACCTGATGCTTTATTTATAGCTTCTATACAAGTTTTAGGTGTTAAAAATTCACGTCTTATATAGGCTGGTTTACCTGCATTTAAATAATATGAAAATGCCTCATTTTTAGTCTTGACATAGCCTTTTTCCTCTAATACTTTAGCAAAATGAGCCCTTGTTAGTATATCCCCTCCAGCACTTTTTTCTACATCTTCCATAGTTATATCAATACCAATTTTTCTAAGATTTTCAATCATTTTAACATTTCTTCTATCTCTTGCACCTTGTATAAATTCAAGATTTTTATTTAATTCATCATTTTTACAGTCTATCAAAAAGCCTAATATGTGTATTTCTTGCTCAGTATTTTCATCATACATAGATGCAAACTCTATACCTGCAATAATCTCAACACCTAATTTCTCCCCTTCTTTCATTGCCTCGTCTATTCCATCTATTGTATCGTGGTCAGTTATTGCAATAGCTTTAAGACCACTTTCTTTTGCAATATGAACTATATCTCTAGGTGTAACAGTTCCGTCAGATACAGTTGTGTGGCAATGCATATCAATTAAATAGTTGTTCATATAATCACTCCTCAATTTATACTTTCTTTTTAGCTTTTCTCTTTTTAGCTAATGCTTTCTTTTTAGCCTCTTCTTCGTTTTTCTTTTCTTCCTCTGCCTTTATTCTATCCTCTTCAGTATAGTATTCCATTCTCAACTCTTGCCAAATATCGTCATCTTTAATATCCCTTAACTTATTGTAGCTGTTTTCCGGCATATTAATATCAAAACGACATATAGAATGATAATTGCAATACGTACAAGGAGTTTTATCCTTGCTTTTATAAGGCTTTATATCTATATTTCCAGCTAATATATTTTCCCCAATGCTTTTCGCCTTATCGCTTGTAAATTTCATAAGTGCATTATAATCCATTATAGATGCAACAGAAGTACCTGTCTTTTTAAGCATTCCGTCACTACCGTAGGAAACAGGTATAATATCAGAAGTTTTACTTGTTTTTTCCTTTAAATTTTCGTCAAGATTTTCTAAAATATCATCATCTTTAAGTACAAGACCAGACATTTTAAGCTCTTTAAGTATAGAGTTTTCTATCTCCTCTGTAGTCATTTCAGCCACAGATTTAATTACTGGGTCTTGTATTTTAAAATATAACACTCCGGCAGGCAAAATATCTTTATCCCCATCTTTAATATTTTTCATAAGAGCATCAATATATATTATAAGCTGTAGCTGTAAACCATAATATACATCTTTAAGACTAAATTCTTTATTACCTGATTTATAATCTATTATTTTAACATACTTATTTCCATCTTTATCAAGAACATCTACCCTATCAATTTTACCATTCATAATCATTTTTTCGCCGTTTGAAAGCTCTATTGTAATTGCAGGCATAACGCCATTTAATCCAAACTCAACTTCATATCCATACGGATTAAATGTACCACTTTTAATATGCTTTGTAAGGGTTTTTGTAGCTCTTTTTGATATTCTTTCAAGGCGTTTTACAAGGTATCTATGGGAAGCTGTACTTAAAAGTATCTCATTGCCCAATTTCGGTGCATTCTCCGAAACTGACTGATTTACAAAATCATCAATTTGACTATCTGTAATATCTCTCCAAGGTATTTTATTCTCAGCCATTTTCTTTGAAAAACTTTCAAGTACGTTGTGGAAAAGAGAACCTAAGTCAGGTGTACCAAGCTCATAAAGTTTCCTCTCTTTAGCCGAAAGAATATACTCTATAAAGTAAGAATAAGGACAACTTATATATCTTTCAAGTCTTGAAATACTAGAATTAAGCTTACCATTATAAACTTTTTTCATAGTATTTTCGCTAAGCTTTTCAGATATATTTTTATCATATATAGAATTTCTAAGGCTTTCTATATTTTTATCCCATTCCTTTCTTTCAATATAGAATGAGGCTACATCTTTCCAAAACTCTTCGCCTTCGCCATTATAAATATTTCTTATATTTCCACCTAACTTATGCAATACAGGTACAGGAGAAACAATATTTTCAACACTTGTACTTTCATACTCTAAAACATCTAAATCTTTAAACAAACTTTTAAATCGTCCTATAAATGGTGACGGTCTTAAAGCTCTACCATCAGTATTGGACTTGCTATAACTTATATAAATATAGTGTGACGCCCTTGTAATTGATGTATATATTAAAAATTGCTCCTCAAAAGCCTTTCTCTTTCCGTCAGGCGAAAGCTCCACACCTTTATTATCTAAAATTTCTCGTTCTAAATCGGTAAATATTCCTAAGTTTTCGCTAGGTGAAGGCAATACTCCCTCATTTGCTCCAACTACAAAAACGGCCTTAAGATTAGCTAATCTGGTTCTCTCAATATCACCTACTGTTACAGTATCTATTGTAGGTGGAACTATGGCAAGTTTTCCCTCTCCTAAACCTGCATCAACAATTTTAGAAAATTCTGAAACTGTCATAACTTCATTTTCAAGGAAGTGAGTCATCTGCTCAAATATTTCATTCATAATTTTCCAAGCTTGTTTGTACTGTTCGGCTCTCTCTATATTATCACTTTCATAAAATTTATTAACTTTATCAGATAAAATTGAAGATATGTTCATATTTTTAAGTGTATCGTATAAGCTTGATATCATATGACCTATAGTATATTTTTTATCCCTTGATACACTTTCATAAAAAGGTTTTAAACAATTTAAAACTTCATTTTTTATCCTATTTATGTTAGCCTTATTTTCATCATCTTTATTCTTAAAACCATACTCCCAAGTTTCATTATGCCATTTATAACTTTTAATACCGTAAGCTAAAACATAATTTTCAAGTAAATCTATATCCTCTCTATTTATAGGGGAAAATCCAGTTCTAAGAAATCTGAACATACTTTCATATGAAAAATCTTTTATAACTATATCTATTATACTTCGTATAAGCTCAACTACCGGCTGTGATATAATATCTTCTTTTTTATCTATAAAAAATGGTATATTGTACTCAGAAAAAATAGATTTTATATAGCTTTCGTAATCGCTAACATTTCTCATAAGTACAGCTATTTCATTGAATTTTACATTTTCTTCTCTAGCCATCTTAAGTATATTTATAGCACAATTTTCTATTTCATCATACTTATTATCAGCTGAAAATAGCTTAACTCCATTAGAGTTTTCGCCTATAACAGGTGGGTAGTAATTAAAGTATTTCTCCATATGGCGAACACCCTCATTTACACCCCTTTTTTGCTCATAGAATACAGTTGGTTCAAAAACTTTTATGCCCTTTTCCTGTGCCTTTTCAATTATCTTTTTAGCAGTAGTTGCAGGTTCAAAAAATAGCCTTGCCATAGACGGGTTTTTATCATAGTATGTATACTTATCCATAGGAAGTGTTATATTTACCTCCTCAGAAAACTCCATAAGTTCACCTATTACATTTATTTCCTGTGGAGTAAAACCATAAAACCCGTCAATATATATGTGTGCATTTTTTATAATACTTGAGTTTTTCAAATCTCTTGCTAATATATCAAACTTTTCATCAGCTGATATATACTTCTCTTTTATATAATCCTCGTATCCTGAAACAATAGTTGAAATATCGTTAAGTTTCATTTTTATAACTGAATTATCATCAACACTATTGTAAAGTTCATTTAATTTATCCCTATTTACACCATAACTATAAAGCTCCCTAACAGTAGTTGAAAGCTGTTCCATAAAACCTCTTTTATCTATTGAATTTTTATAGTATAAAAGTTTGTCCTCCTTCTCAAATATAACCTTTCTAAGCACCATTGACTTTCCTGATTCATCAAGAACATCTCTAAGATTTCCACCTCTTTCAAGGGAAACCATATGCGAAAGCCTACCGAATGTAATTACATTTGCATACAAAAGACCGTTACCATTCATATTTGAAGAAAGCTCTTTTTCTGCCTGTAAAGAAAACTGTTCCGGCACTATATATATAACATTTAAACCCATATCCTGTTTTTTCGATATTTCATCTATGCAAAAATGAGTTTTTCCCGTTCCACTACGACCTATTATAAACCTTAAACCCATAGTATCACCTCTTTCAATAATATTACACTAATATTTATTATACATTAATCATAAAACAAGGTACAACAAAATAAAATATATTAACAGGTAATTAAGGAGGGCTTTTATATGGCAAAAACACGCTTTATGGTAATAAAATTTAGGGAGCTTATAAAGACAGCAATATTTGCAATTTTAGGTACAATACTTATTATAGCAATAATATATTTTCTGATACCTCATAAAGATAGCGATAAAGCTACATACATACCCGGCGTGTATACTTCAAAGATAGGTATTAATGACGAAAGTCTAAATATCGAGCTTACAGTAGATGAAAGCGAGATAAAATCAGTAAAGCTAGTTCACAACGACGACTCTATCCCTGTATTTTACCCTATATTTGAAAATACGGCGGAGCATATCGGTGGTCAGGTTGTAAAACTTCAGGATATTTCAAAAGTAGAAATACCAGAAGATTCTGAAATAACAGGCAGTCTTATTGTATCCGCCATAGAAGAGAGTTTAGCAAAAGCTAAAAACAAATGAATATTTTTCTCCTCTTATAAAAAAAGCCTTTGAAAAACAAAGGCTTTTTATTTTATTCAATTAAAATTCTTTCCAGTATTTATCTACGCTATTACATTCAATAGCCTCAATATAAGAATCAGCAGATTCAAATATTTCTTCCTCATCTTTTATATTTATACAAGGCTTTCCTTTAACATTTACAATTTCTTTTTTAGCCTTAGGAGTTTTAAGCCACTGTCTAAAACCTTCTTCCCACTGACAAGCACTTTCTTCCATATTTTCAAAACATAAAAGCTCTTCTTTTACCTGTGATATAAATTCTTCGATTTCAATTTTCATAAAAATTTACTCCTTATTATTTAAATAGCTAAGACCAAAATGGTTATAGCCAAGCTCTGTTACAATTCTTCCTCTAGGTGTTCTCTGGATATATCCAAGCTGTATAAGGTATGGTTCGTAAACGTCTTCTATCGTTTCAGACTCCTCACCTATTGATACAGCTAAAGTATCAACACCAACAGGTCCACCGCCAAATTTTTCTATCATAGCAAGTAACATTTTTCTGTCTACATTATCAAGTCCCATTTTGTCAACCTCAAGTAAATCAAGAGCATACTTTGAAACCTCCTCGGTAATGCTTCCGTCATACTTAACCTGTGCAAAATCTCGAACTCTTTTTAAAAGTCTATTGGCAATTCTAGGTGTACCCCTTGAACGTCTTGCAATTTCCTCTGCACCTTTATCATCAATAGGTATGTCAAGTACTGATGATGAACGCTTTATAATAGTTTTAAGCTGTTCAACTTTATAAGGTTCAAGTCTATGTATAACACCAAATCTATCTCTTAAAGGTGCTGTCAAAAGACCTATTCTAGTTGTAGCACCTACAAGTGTAAATTTAGGCAAATCAAGACGAACACTTCTAGCACCTGCACCTTTACCTATAACAATATCAATAACAAAGTCCTCCATAGCCGGATAAAGTATTTCCTCTATCATTCTATTAAGCCTATGGATTTCGTCTATAAAAAGGATATCGCCCTCGCTTAAGCTATTTAATATTGATGCCATATCTCCTGGTCGCTCTATGGCAGGCCCTGATGTAGTCTTTATATTAACGCCCATCTCGTTAGCTATAATATTTGAAAGTGTTGTCTTACCAAGTCCTGGAGGGCCGTATAAAAGAACGTGGTCTAAAGGCTCACCTCTGCCCTTTGCTGCCTCGATAAAAACTCTCATATTGCTTTTTACATTATCCTGTCCTATATAAGACTCAAGGCTTTCAGGTCTAAGCTTAGGCTCGTTTTCCATATCCTCATCTCTAAAACCAGCAGTAATAATTCTATCTTCTATTTTTATCACCCGTTTCTATAACTTATTTTAAAATTTAGCAAGTTTCTTTAATGCAAGTTTTAATAAATCTTCTGTTGATAAGCCTTCCTCATATACATCAGAAACAGCCTTTGCTGACTCGCTTCTGCTATATCCCAATGATGAAAGTGCCTCAATAGTTTCAAATTTAGGGTCACCAACAATATCACCTGCAAGACCATTACTTTCACCGAATGCAGTACTTTCAATAAAATCTTCAGATTTAAACTTATCTTTAAGCTCAAGTATTATTCTCTGAGCAGTTTTTTTACCTACACCCTGAGCTTTTGAAATCTCTTTAACATCTTCTGATATTACAGCCATAACAAAATCTTTAGGTGGAAGTGTAGATATAATACCTAAAGCACCCTTAGGGCCTATACCTGAAACTGTTATAAGCTTATTGAATATTTCAAGCTCATCAAAATTTTCAAAACCGTAAAGCGAAATATCGTCTTCTCTAACACTTGTATATGTAAATATTTTCACTTGACTACCAATATCACCTAAACCAGCCATAAGTTTTGGGGATACATATATCTTATAACCTATACCATTATTATCCACAATAATAAAGCCTTCAGAAACATACTCAAGGCTACCTTTAACATATGAAATCATAATTTTTCCTTTCTATCTGATAACAAAATGTTCTTATAATATTATACTTTATATATAGGAAAATAACAACACATTAAGCCTTTTATCGAGTACATAAAAAGGGCATCTTTAAAGATACCCTTTCATTTTAGTTCAATTATTTTGTTGTGCTACCCTGAGCCATAGCTCTTTCCTGAGCTTCAATCATTTTTTTAACCATATATCCGCCTACATAACCATTCTGAGCAGAAGTAAGGTCACCGTTGTAACCCTGTTTTAAAGGTACACCGATTTCGTTTGCAACTTCGTATTTGAATTTTTCAAGAGCTGCTCTAGCTTCAGGTACATTCACTCTGTTTGAACTTGAATTGTTTGACATAATAAATTCCTCCTAAAAATTAAATACTTTATTTGTGGTACAATACTATTATGGCAAGAAGGAACTATTATATTCAAAGTACATTTTTCCGTTTTTTCCATTATATAATAATTTTATTATTCTCTAATCTGCCCACTACCGTAAATTATATATTTTGTAGTTGTAAGCTCTTTAAGTCCCATTGGACCTCTTGCGTGAAGTTTCTGTGTGCTTATACCTATTTCAGCACCGAAACCAAATTGACTACCGTCTGTAAATCTTGTTGAAGCATTTACGTATACAGCTGCAGCATCAATTTCATTTAAGAATTTCTGTGCATTTGTATAATTTTCTGTTATTATAGCCTCTGAGTGATGAGTTGTATATTTTCTTATATGCTCAATAGCCTCATCAACATTTTTTACAATTTTTATTGACATTATAAGGTCTTCATACTCTGTTGACCAATCCTCATCAGTAGCTACATTTATGCCATTTTCAATAGCTCTTGTCTTATCGTCGCCTCTAAGCTCAACATTTTTCTCTCTAAGAGCGTCACAAACCTTAGGAAGAAATTCTTTAGCTATATTTTCGTGAACGAGAAGTTTTTCCATAGCATTACATACACCAGGACGCTGTGTTTTAGCATTTATAATTATTCTTATAGCGTCTTCCTGTTTTGCTGTTTCATCAACAAATATATGGCAGTTTCCAACACCTGTCTGTATTACTGGAACAGTTGAATTCTGTATTACAGCATTTATAAGACCTGCTCCACCTCTAGGTATTAAAACATCTATGTATTCATTAAGACGCATCATCTCTGTAGCTGTTTCTCTGCTTGTATCCTCAAGAATCTGTACAGCATATTCAGAAATACCCTCTTTTCTAAGTCCTTTCTGAATTGATTTTACAATAGCAACATTTGAACCTATGGCCTCTTTACCACCTCTAAGGATAGTAGCACTTCCAGCTTTAAGACAAAGACCGAAAGCATCAGCTGTAACATTAGGTCTTGCCTCAAATATTATACCTATAACTCCCATAGGCACTCTTTTCTGCCCTATTATAAGACCATTATCCATAGTTTTCATTGATATAACTTCGCCAACTGGGTCTGGAAGTGAGGCAACCTGTCTTAAACCGTCAGCTATACCTCTTATTCTCTCCTCTGTAAGAGTAAGTCTATCAATAAAAGCACCCTTTATACCATTTGCAAGGGCATTTTTTACATCAATTTCATTTATGGCTAAAATCTCTGCCATATCCTCCATAATCATATCGCTAGCACTAATTAATGCTCTATTTTTGTCACTTGTAGAAAGTCTTGCAAGTTCAACAGCCGTTTCCTTTGCTCTCTTTCCCATTTCTATAATATTACTCATTATCTCCACCTACCATTCTTTTTTCTGTTAATATATATTTCATTTTTTTATCATTAGCTTTTACTTCTATACTATCTAAAAGCTGAAAATCGTAGCAAACTCCTATGGTATTTTTTACACCATACTTTTCAATATATGTATCATAGTAGCCACCACCGTATCCCCACCTGTTTAGAGATAGGTCAAAAACTGAACCAGGAACTATAAAAAGAGATTTACTATCCGGAATAACCTCTTTCGACCTATCAACATTAGGCTCAAGAGTGCCTATCTTTTTTCTAACCATATTAGAAAAATCTTTTATTTCTACAAAATACATATCCCTATTTTTTAAACTTATAGGTGCTACAACTCTTTTTTTATCAGCCCAAGCTTTTTCAATTATATCAGTAGTTATAACTTCGTTACCAAAATTGATATATATAAACAAAGTTTCTGCCTCTATATATTTTTTTAGATTAAAAAGCTTTTCCGATATATTTAAGCTTTTTTCCCTAACTTCCTCTTTTGAAAGTCTAGACCTTTTTTCTAGCATAGTTTTCCTAAGCTCTACACTCATATTATCACCTTATTATATAAGAAACAACCATTATTATAGTAATTGCAAAAATTATAGATATTAAAATTATGTATTTGTCACTTAATTTAGAAAATAATAGCTTTATAATAACACAAAATATACTCGAATAATATATCACTATACCTAAAGATATTACTATAGAAATAATATAGTATAAGCTATCAAATACACCTAAATATAGTAAAGCACCTAAAGAAACAGCAATAAATCCTATGAGATAAATATGGAAACTCTTTTTAAATATGTATTTATCATTTTTATATTGTGGTGAAAAATTATATATAAGCACCATAAACGGCAAAACAACAAACCCAGCAAGAGAGCCTGTAATTATTCTCAAAAGATTATTTGACTGCCAAAAACCTATATAGCTACCTACTCCATCTACCATAAGTAGCAAAAGACATATAACCATAAAAAGTGTTTCTCTGATTTTAAAAGGCTTATTACCTCTATATCCCTTTGTAAAAATTAAGTATATAAAAGAAATAAAAAAGCTTATATATATGCCTGTACATCTAGCACATACAGGCAATACATACTCACCTAAATGTAAACTTCTTTCACCTAGCTGATGACAAACAGACGAACCTATTTTTAAAAATAAATCTATCATATATATGAAAACATACCAAATACACCACTTATACAGCAACATATAAATGATATAACAAGCATAAGTATACTTAAGGACAACAATATCCTACCAAAAGAATTATAGTCAGGATATGGCTTGCTCATAAAATATATACCGGAAACAATACCTATAATAGCACCTAAACCATTAAGCAACACTACAACAGCAACCAAAAGAACCTTTACCGCATTACTAAGCGTTACATTGTTTCCATTTTCAGAATTCATATAGTCGGTTTTTTTGTATATAGATTCCTCTTTTATGGTTTCCTCTGTACATTCAACATCTATAATATCGTCTTCATTGAAAATATAATCGCAGTTAGGACAAACTTTAGTATCATCACTAACTGAACTACCACATTTTGGGCAGAACATAAAATCACCCTTTCTATTATATAAACTCGTCTATATAGTAGTAATAATCATATGGTATATCTTCCATATATCCTTTAGGAATATAATAACTTGTAAAAACACCTACCATACAGCACAAAATTCCTAAAATAATTATAACTATACTAAGTATCAAAATAGCTTTACCAAAAGACTTTGTGTCTTTACTATCGCTATTCATAAATATTATACCACCGACTATTCCAGCAATACAGCCTAAAATAGGAACAACACATATACCAACAACAATTAATACTTTTATTATATTGTCAAAAGTTTTTTCAACAGGGTTTAACCTTTGTTCTGTATTATCACTAAACACTTTCTCGCCACAATGGGGACAAAACTTGTAATCATCACTAAATTCAGTATTACATTTTTTACATACCATAAAATCACCCCTATGTCAAAATAAAATTTTTTAAAATTATATTTTATTTACCTACAAAGAATGTTCCTATGTCCTCACCATCTATAATTTGCCCTATAATCTTAGGGTCTTTACCATTAGCAACAACCATATGTATATTGTTATCTACACAAATTTTTCCTGCCTCAAGTTTAGTAATCATACCACCTACACTATACTTTGAGCCATTTGTTCCAGCCATAGCCATAATATCATCTGTAATACTTTCAACAACAGCTACTCTCTTTGCGTTTGGATTTACTCTAGGGTCGCTATCGTAAAGAGCATCAATATCTGTAAGAATTATAAGTAAATCAGCCTTTGTAATCTCTGCAACAATAGCAGAAAGTCTATCATTATCGCTAAACTCAATTTCCTCAGTTGATATAGTATCATTAGCATTTACAATAGGTATTACACCCATTTCAAAAAGTGTTTCAAAAGTATTTTCTATGTTAAATCTTCTTTTTTCTATATTAACATCATCTTTTGTCATAAGAATCTGAGCAATGCTATGATTATACTGGTTAAAGAAATTCTGATAAATCTGCATTAAAACAGCCTGTCCAACAGACGCTGCAGCCTGTTTTTTTCTTGTTTCTTTCGGTCTTTCTGTAAAATTAAGGCGAATAGAACCAACCCCTATAGCACCTGATGATACAAGAACAACCTCTTTACCTTCGTTTACAAGGTCGGAAAGAACCCACGCCATTTTTTCTATTCTTTTAAGGTTAAGTCTACCACTTTCAGGGTATGTAATAGTAGATGTACCAACTTTAACAACAACTCTTTTACTATTTTTAAGTTTCTCTCTTATATCCAAAATAAACTCCCTCCAAATAAATATGTATAATTACAATTCTACTACAAAATACAGGTATTGCAAGTTAAATTGTAGTTAAAAATAGCCTATTTTAATTATGTACTAATTATAGTACATAATTATAAATAGATATGATATTATATAATAAATTTACC
>JADIMX010000033.1 GCA_017694425.1 Candidatus Fimicola merdigallinarum | reverse complement strand
CGATCTCCGGTATGTCTCGTGGGCTCGGAGATGTGTATAAGAGACAGGTATATGTGTTAGAATGATGAAAAGGAGGGATACTTTATGTTCGTTAATAAAAATAATCCATACGGTTCTTCGAAGAAAATATTGGGGATTATAGCCATACTCTCCATTATTTTTTTTGTTTTTAGTTATTCTGTATATAATTTATTTATCTCTAAAATAGAGGAGAATAATATAACTTCAGTTAAAACATCATTAGAACGTATTTCTACTCAGAATGTTGAGCGTGTAAACGAGATTTTTTCGAGTACTATTAATAAAATGAACAATATAGCAGATATTGCAAGAGATTACCTTGATATGCCACAAGAAGATATTGTAAAAGGTTTGTATAATATTGTTGAAATAGAGGGATTTTATAATCTTGGTCTTACTAATAGAGATGGTGTTTGTATAACTACACTAGATGAAAGACTTCAGCTAGGACAATACGACTACATAAAGGAATGTTTTGAAGGTGCATACGGTTTTACAGAAAGTCAGTTAAGTGAAGACGGTAGGGCAAACTTAAATATATTTTATGTACCTGTATACAATAATGAGGGTGAAATACCTTATGTTTTAACAGCCACCTATACTTCTAAAGCTATGTCATCTTTACTCGATATAACTTCATATGAACAGCAGGGTAATAGTGTTGTTGTAGATAGTAATTCAAATATGATAAATAGGACTTTAGTTTCAACAGATAAAGACCTTAATATCTTTGATAAACCGGCACAGTATGCTGATACTTACAAAGTATTTTCAGAAAATTTTGAAAAATCAGACAAAGGCTATGTAACTTATACATATGCTAATCAGAAATATATAGCGTACTATTCTCAGCTAAAGTATGAAAACTGGTATCTTATAACTTACGTTCCATACAATAATGTATTTAACGTTGCAAATAACAATACTGTTCTATTAAAAAATGCTATGAATTACGTTAGAATATTTGTAAGTTGTCTTATGGCGGTTATATTTCTAGCATACATACATTACACTAAAAAATTCAATGATTACATATATAAAGATAGTGTAACGAAAAAACACAACTACACATATTTAAAACGTATTTTCAGTAATTTTAGTGATGAAGAAAATAATAAAAAAGCAATATGTGTAATGGATATAGACAATTTTAAAATTGTAAATACACGATTTGGCAAAGAAGCAGGGGACAATGTAATAATTAAGGTATATAAAGCCTTTACAGAGATGTTACCTAATGATAGTATCTATAGAGATACAGGTGACCTTTTTGTCTGCACCATAAACTATGACAATATAAACGATATTACAGATAAATTAAACTTGTTTATGGATAAGATAGACAGCGAAATAGCATTGAGAAATATACCGTATATACATATTTCTGTTGGAATTGCTCTATATAAAAACTACGATTCCATAGATTCTGCTTTTAATGATGCCCTCATAGCAAAATCGAAGATAAAAGGCAACCTTAAACGATTCTATAACTTTACAAATAAGGAAGAAAGAGAGCTTATTGAGGAAAGCAAGGAGATAGAGGCTCGTTTTAATGATGCTTTAAAAAAACAGGAGTTTGAGGTTTGGTATCAACCTAAATATGATGGTAGAACTGGTAAAATAGTTGGAGCAGAGGCACTTGTCCGTTGGAAGAAGGAAGATGGAACTATAGTGCCACCTAACAAATTTATACCTGTATACGAAAATAACGGTCAGATAATAGAGCTTGATATGGAAGTTTTAAGACTTACTTGTGAAAATATATATAATTTAAAGAAGAAAGGCGTAAAACTTGTACCTATATCCGTTAATCTGTCAAGATTTCAGGTTGAAAATGGAGATTTTGAAAGAAATCTTCTTGATATCATAAAAAAATATGATATTACACCACAGGATATACAATTTGAATTAACCGAAACTAAAATGTTTAACAGCGAAAAGATAATGCGTTTAATAAGTGTTCTTAAAAAGCATAATTTCGAGGTTCATATGGATGATTTCGGTACTGGAGTTTCAGGGCTTCAAACTCTATCAAACTATGAGTTTGACGTTGCCAAAATCGATAAGTCATTTATTGATAGAATTGGCGAAAAGAAATTTGATAGCATTATAAAAGGTATGATTGTACTTTGCCAGAATTTAGATGTTCAGGTTGTGGCAGAGGGAATAGAAACAAAAGAACAGTCAGATTTCTTAGAATCTAACGGTTGCTATGTATTTCAAGGTTATTACTATTCAAAGCCGGTTCCGGAAGAAGAATTTAATAAATTAATGGAAGATAGCAACAATATAGACGATAGTGAAAAATAAAGCAGAGGTTTTTTAAGCCTCTGTTTTTTTATTGAGAACAAATGTGTTTGTAAAACTTTTGTAACATAATTTTAATAAACGCAACTCTTTTATCGTACTCAGAAAAAACCTTGAAAATAAAGGATTTATAATGTTTATATACATTTTTGAATGAAAATCACACAAAAAATCCGTTGACTTTTTTGTTAAAATATGATAGTTTTATTAAGAAGATATTTTCGTATAAATGGAAATTTTCAGTTTCCTTTATATCGAATATATCCTAAAAAATTAATTTTTAATAATACATAGGAGGGGATTTTTCTTATGAGTAGAAAAGTTACAAAGAAAAAAGCCATATCAATGGCATTAGCAGCTGCGTTAACATTATCATCAATTACAGTTCCAGCTTTCGCAGCAGCAAGCGACATCAACGGACACTGGGCTGAAAAAACAATTACAGCTTGGCAGGAAAAAGGTCTTATCAGCGGTTATGAAGATGGTTCTTTCAAACCAGATAGACAGGTAACAAGAGCTGAATTCGTTGTTATTATGAACAATGCTCTCGGTTTAACTGAAGAAGGCGAAGTTTCATTCAGCGACGTTAAAGCTGAAAACTGGTTCTACAAAGCAGTTTCAATTGCTGTTGAAGCTGGATACGTTAACGGTTACGAAGACGGTACATTCAAACCAAACGCTACTATCACAAGAGCAGAAGCTGCAGTTATGATTGCACAGGCTAAAGGTCTTAAAGCTGATGAATCAGGTGCTGACAAATTCAGCGATGAAGTTCCAGCTTGGGCTAAAGGTTATGTAGGTGCTGTTGTAAACGCTGGTTATATGAGCGGTTACCCAGATGGTACATTCGGTGCTACAAAATCAATCACAAGAGCAGAAGCAGTTTCATCACTTGATAGAGTAATCGGTGGAACAACTTCAGATGACGTTGTTACAGATAAAGACCTCGTTGTAGATACAGCTAATCAGGTTGTTGAAGGCGAAACAGTAGAAGGTAACCTTATCATCTCTGAAGACCTCGGAAGTGGTTCAGCTACAATCAAAGATACAGTTGTAGAAGGCGACCTTATCATCAAAGGTGGAGCTAATGCTATCACACTTGACAACGTAACTGTAAAAGGTAAAACAATTATCGAAAAAGACGGCGTTCGTGTAGAACTTAAAAACGGTACAACACTTGATAACGTAGAGTTAAAAGAAGTTGCTACAATCGCTGGTGACGGTGAAATCGGTACATTAACAGTAGCTGAAGACCTCGGAACAACTGATGCAGCTATCGTAAGAGTTCCAGCTGAAAAAATCAACGTAAACGAAAAAGCAAACCTTCAGGTTGAAGCAAATGTTGAAGAATTAACAGTAGCTGAAGATGCTGCAGGTTCAAAAGTAACTGTATTAGACGATGTTACTGTAGATACAGTAGTTGCTGACGGTAAAGTTGCTTTAGCAGGTCAGGGTACAATTAAGAGATTAGAAGTTAACGCTGATGATGTAACAATCTCAAACAACCTTGATGTTAAAGATATGGTAGTTGCTAGTGGTGTAGAAAAACCAGTACAGGGCAATACATCATCATCAGGTGGTGGCGGAAGCAGTCATCGTCCAAACAAACCAGGTACATCAACAGAAGATAAAGTTGTTGCTAAAGTAGATGTAACAGCAAGTGCTACAACAATTAAAGCTGGTGAAAAAGTTGAATTAACAGCTAAAGTAGCAAATAAAGCTGGTACAGCTCTTACAGCAGCAGATGTTAAATCAGCTAATTGGACAGTAGAAGATGCTACAGGTGCTAAAGTTGAAGGTGCAACTGCAACAGTAGATTCAGAAGATAAATTAAAAGCTACATTAGAAGTAACTGATAAAGTAGTAGCTGACACAGAATTAACAGTTAAATTAGTAGCTGATGGAGTAGAAGATATAGCTAAAGTAACAGTTAAAGCTAAAGGTGGTCAGGAAGTAGCAACAGCAACAGGAACATTAACATCTAATGAAAATGCTCTTAAAATCACATTACCAGATGGAGAGAAATTCGCTGCTGATACAACAGCTAATGACTTCGAAGCTGTAAAAGTAGCAGGTGGTTATAAATTAGAAATAAAGCAGGTTCTCTTATCAAATAAAACTAAAACAAGAGCAGCTATTAATAAAGAAGGATACGATACAGCAACATTAGTATTTGCTAAAGTTCCAGAGAATACAGCAGTAGAAGTAACTGTATTAAATACAGCTCTTGTAAGCGAATCTACAACTCCAATTGAAAAGGATAAATTAGCTACAGCACCTGTTAAACCAACACAGGAAGATGTATCAGTTAAAGTTGCTAATAAAGAGGGAACACAGTTCGATACAATTAAATTAAAAATCACAAACGAAGGTGCTTTCGCAAGTGATGTAACATCAGCATCAGATGTTGTTAAAGTATCAGGTGGTTCAGCTGCTATCGCTGATGGTGGTCTTACATTAGAAGGTGGAGTACTTACAATTAAACTTACAGCTCCAGTTTCAGAAGCAGTTACAGTAAGTCTTAAAGATACTGCATTTAATACAGAAGCTGATATCGTAACAGCTGAGTATGTAACAGCTACAACAAGCGATTCATCAAAGATTACAGAAGTTTCATTATCAGGATTAGTAGCTCCAGTTGAAGGTGCAGCAGCTGATACTGATGTAGTAGTTGCTGAGGGTGCTAACTATACAGCAAGTGCAGTTACTTGGTCACCAGAAGTATCTGATGCTTTCGCTGTAGGTACAGCTTATACAGCTACAATAACATTAACAGCAAATGAAGGTCTTGCATTCACAGCTGATACAGCAGTTTCAGTATACAATGAAACAGCTGGTGATTTAGAAGGTGCTACAGTAAAAGCTAAAGTTACTCAGACAACTAGAGCAAATGATACATTAACAGTAACTGTTACTTTCCCAGAATTAACAGAAACACAGAAAGATGTTACAGATATAGAAGTTACAGGTATTGAAAATACACACAATAAACTTGTATTAACAGCAGGTCAGAGTGGAAAATTTAAAACAGAAATTAACGATAGCAATATTAGCGACTATGTAGAAATAACATCAGCTTCAAATACAGGTTGGGATTTAGGCTCAGTAGCTTCAGTTTCAGTATCAGAAGGTGAATTAACAATAGTATTTAATGCGGTATCAGCTTCATCTGATAGTGATACAATTAATATTACAGTAAAAGCAGGTGCATTTACATCTGATGCTATAGTTACTTCAGTAACAGGTGCAACATCAGCAAAAGCATAATTAAACTTACTACTCCCAAGCTCTAGCTCCGCTAGAGCTTGCCCAAAACCAACAATAATTTTTCGTAACTTTATTTAATTGTTGGTATTCAGGGCATACCATACCCGTAAAGTATGCCCTGATGTATAATTGTAGTTTAAAAACTTAAAAAATATAAAGCTATAGTACTATAGCTTTATATTTATGCTCAGAAGAATTATTCTTTTGTCCTATATGGAATATAAAAAAGAGAGTCTCAGTGATTACTGAGGCTCTTTTTTTGAAACATTTTTCATTTTTCTCTCGTCTTATATATAAAAGGGGGAATGTAAATGTGTAATTATATAATTGATGAGTATGTAAAATCTGTTTGTTGTAATATAAAAAGTAAAAGACTATCCCGTAAAACGGCTCTGTCCCTTAAAAATGATATAAAAATCCTTTCCGATAAGTACCTGCCTTACCTAGATGATAGATATATTGCCACCCTTAAGGCTATCCACCACTTCGGCGACCCCATTTCCTATGCCAATAATATAAATAATCGAAGTTTTAATTTATCTAATATTCTATGTTGCTTTTTATAACGAAAAAAGTATTTTAATTACAAAAAAGGGACTGTCACTAGAACAGTCCCTTTTTTATGGTTGGAGTATATTATGAAATTGCAATATTAATTGCATACTCATAATATACAGTATAATTGTAAATTCAATATGTAGAATTTATGAACAATCTGTGAATAAAAATATCCAAAATTTATAAAAAACTATTGACAACATAAAAAATAAAATATATAATTCCTATATACTTAGTATGAATTAAGGAGGTTCCATATGAAGATATATTCAGGTATACAGGAGCTTGTAGGTAAAACTCCTCTCGTTGAGGTTAAAAATATCGAGAAAAAGTTAAACCTAAAAGCAAAACTTATCGTCAAACTTGAGTACTTAAATCCTGCAGGTAGTGTCAAGGATAGAGTAGCTTTAAGTATGATTAAAGATGCCGAAGAAAAAGGCATTTTAAAAGAAAACTCAGTTATAATCGAGCCAACTTCAGGTAATACTGGCATTGGTCTTGCATCTATCGGTGCGTCAAGAGGTTATAGGGTTATCCTCACTATGCCGGAAACTATGAGTGTTGAAAGAAGAAACATATTAAAGGCTTACGGTGCAGAGATTATCTTAACTGAGGGTGCAAAGGGTATGAAAGGTGCTATCGATAAAGCTAATGAACTTGCCTCTACTATGGAAAATGCTTTCGTTATGGGGCAGTTTGAAAACTCTTCAAATCCAAAGGCTCATTTAGAAACTACAGGCCCAGAAATTTGGGAAGATACAGAGGGTAGCGTTGATATATTTGTTGCCGGTATTGGTACAGGTGGTACTATATCGGGTGTAGGTAAATATATCAAAGATAAAAAGCCTAGTGTAAAAGTAATCGGTATAGAGCCGGCGGACTCTCCGGTTATCACAAAAGGCGTAAGTGGAGCACACAAAATTCAGGGTATAGGTGCAGGATTTATCCCTGAAAATCTTAACAGAGATATCATTGATGAAATAGTGACTGTTGAAAATGATGAGGCTTTTGAAACAGCTAAATTGCTTGCAAAAACAGAAGGCTTACTTACTGGTATATCATCAGGAGCCAGCTTATTTGCAGGTATCAAGGAGGCTCAAAAGCCGGAAAATGAAGGCAAAACAATAGTCGTTCTCCTCCCTGACTCAGGGGATAGATACTATTCAACACCACTTTTCACAGAATGACATAAATTTTTAGACAAAATGGGGGAATTAAATATGGAAAAAATAACAAGAGAAAAAAGAAATTTAAAATTTGAAACACTTCAGTTACACGTTGGACAGGAAACACCGGACAGTGCCACAGATTCAAGAGCTGTACCTATCTATCAGACAACGTCTTACGTATTCAAGGACTGTCAAGATGCCCAAGATAGATTTGCTTTAAAGAAAGCAGGCAATATTTATGGTAGACTTACAAACCCTACTGAAGATGTTTTAGAAAAGAGATTAGCTGTTTTAGAGGGTGGAGCAGGTGCATTAGTTGTTTCATCAGGCTCTGCCGGAATATACTATTCTTTCAGAAACATTACATCTGTTGGTGACCATATTGTTTCGGCTAAAAATATTTACGGTGGTAGCTATAATCTCCTTGCACACACATTGCCGGAATGTGGTGTAACAACAACTTTCGTTGATATCAACAATTTTGAAGAAGTTGAAAATGCTATACAGGATAATACAAAGGCTATATTCGCTGAAACATTAGGTAATCCAAACTCTGATATAACAAACATAGAAAAAATATCCGAAATAGCTCATAAACACAACATACCTCTTATAATCGACAATACATTTGGCACACCATACCTTATAAGACCTATAGAATACGGTGCAGACATAGTTGTTCATTCAGCAACTAAATTTATCGGTGGACACGGAACATCTTTAGGTGGTGTAGTAGTAGATAGTGGAAAATTTGACTGGGCGAAGTCAGGTAAATTCCCAAGTCTTTCAGAGCCAAACGACAGCTATCACGGAGTTGTATTTACAGAGGCAGTAGGCAATTTAGCGTTTATAACAAAGATGAGAGCAGTTTTACTAAGAGATACAGGTGCAGCTATATCACCATTCAATGCCTTTATGCTTTTACAGGGCTTAGAAACTCTCTCACTTAGGGTTGAGCGTCACGTTGAGAATGCCATAAAGGTTGCAAACTACTTAAATAATCACGAAAAGGTAGTAAAGGTAAACCACCCAATATTCTCAGAAGACGAAAGTCAAAAAGAGTTATACAATAGATACTTCCCTAATGGTGCCGGCTCAATATTTACATTTGAGATAAAAGGCGGGGAGAAAGAGGCTAAAACATTTATTGATAATCTTGAGCTTTTTTCACTTCTTGCCAATGTTGCCGACTCAAAATCTCTTGTTATCCACCCTGCCACAACAACACACTCACAGTTAAGTGAGGAGGAGTTAAAAGAGCAGAATATAAAACCTAATACAATACGCTTATCAATAGGTACTGAAAATATTGACGATATATTACAGGATATTGAGGAAGCATTGAAAATGGTTTAATAATATAAATCCTAGTCATATGGCTAGGATTTTTTTTAGTACATAAATAGGTTTTGTTGACAACTGTATACAAAAAATATAAGATATGATAAACAGAAGTACTTCAATCTGGATATATTTGAATAGGGGGAATGTCAAATGAATATTACAGGTGCAGAGTTATTTGTTAATATCTTAAAGAAGGAGAAAGTGGATAAGATTTTTGCTTATCCTGGTGGAAATATTACAGATATATTAGATGAGCTGTATAAACAGAATGATGTTGATGTTATATTGCCACGTCACGAGCAAGCACTTTCTCATTCGGCAGACGGATATGCTCGAGCAACAGGTAAAGTAGGTGTATGTCTTGTAACCAGTGGCCCTGGTGCAACAAACCTTGTAACGGGAATAGCCACAGCCAATTTTGACAGTGTGCCAATGGTATGTTTCACAGGGCAAGTACCTACAAATCTTATAGGAAATGATGCCTTTCAGGAGGTAGATATAGTAGGAATTACAAGGCATATATGTAAGTATGCTGTAACAGTAAGAAAAAGAGAGGAACTTGCCACAGTTATAAAGAAAGCCTTTTTTATAGCTAGAAATGGAAAGCCGGGGGTAGTCCTTGTGGATATACCGAAAGATATACAAATGGAGCTTGGAAGTGATGAATACCCTGAAAGCATAGAAATCCGTAGTTATAAGCCTAAAACATCAGTACATATAGGTCAGGTGAAAAGAGCCATTGATATACTTAAAAATGCTGAAAGACCGGTATTTTTAATAGGTGGTGGCGTAAATATTTCCGGTGCAAACGAGGAAATGAGGATACTTGCCGAAAAAACAGGTATTCCGGTTATAACAACTATTATGGGAAAAGGTGCAATACCGACAAGCCACCCACTTTATGTAGGAAATATAGGTATACACGGAAGTTTTGCATCAAATACAGCTATAAGTAAATCAGACGTTATTTTCTCAATAGGTACTAGATTTAACGATAGAATAACAGGTAAAATAAGTGAATTTGCAAAGAATGCCACAATAATCCACGTTGATATAGACCCAGCGTCAATATCAAGAAACATAGTTGTAGATGTGCCTATTGTTGCCGACGCAAAGATAGCCATACAGGCTTTAATAGAAAAATGTGAAAAACTTGATACCGATATCTGGTTAAAAGAGATAGACGGATTTAAGAAAGAACACCCACTTACAATGAGAAGCTGTGGAATGACGCCACAAAAGATAATAGACAGTATAAATCGCAATTTTGATGATGTAATAGTTACAACTGATGTAGGACAAAATCAGCTTTGGACAACACAGTATTTAGAGCTTAATGAGAATAAAAAACTTATTACATCAGGTGGACTTGGAACAATGGGATTTGGTTTCCCGTCAGCTATAGGTGCGAAAATAGGTTTTCCAAATAGAGATGTAGTGTGTATAAGCGGTGACGGTGGAGTGCAAATGAATATACAGGAGTTAGCCACAGCTGTTGCCTATGAAATACCGGTAATACTCTGTATATTCAATAATGGATACTTAGGTAATGTTCGTCAAATGCAGGAGATTTTGTACGATAAACACTATTCTACAGTTTGCCTTAAATATAGAAAAGGTTGCGACTGTACGACAGCTAGAAATGAGCCTAATTGCAATAAGTGTCAGTCAACTTATACACCGGATTTTATAAAACTTGCAGAAAGCTATGGTGCAAAGGGTATTCGTGTAACTAGAGAAGAGGAAATAGATAGTGCCTTTGCTGAGGCTAGGAAAAATAAAAAAACTCCTACGATAATAGAGTTTATAATTGAGAGAGAAGAGAACGTACTCCCTATGGTTCAAACGGGAAAACCTCTAAGCCATATGATTATAGAAAAGTAAAGGAGTTTTAATTATGAAAAAAAGATGGATTAGTCTATATGTTGAAAATGAAGTTGGTGTACTTGCTAAGATTTCGGGGCTTTTTTCCGGCAAATCCTATAATTTAGATAGTCTTACAGTAGGAACAACAGAAGATAGTACAATATCTCGTATGACTATATGCCTTACAAGTGATGACCAGACTTTCGAACAGATAAAGAAACAGTTAAATAGAAGTGTAGAGGTAATAAAGGTAGTTGACCTTTCCTTTGTGCCTATACATATGAAAGAGCTTATGTTTATACGAATTTCCAACTGTACAGAAAATGATAAAATAGATATATTTAGAATTGCACAGGTTTATGATTTAAAAGTTATAGATTATGATATGTCGTCTTGTATACTTGAATGTATAAAAAGCTCAGATGAAAATGACGGAGTAATTAAACTTTTAAATAAAAACTACTGTAATCGTATTGAGGTTGTGCGTGGTGGAAATGTAGCCATAGAGGCATTAAAAATATAATGTATATAAGGGAGTGTTTTTGCACTCTCTTTTTTAATTGACAAAATATGTATCTGTAATATAATATTAGTAATATTATGTTAGTGAGGTAGTTTTATGATTAAAAAACATTTAAAAAGTTGAATTTTAGTTATAACTATTGCTTTTGCTCTTATAGCCTCTGCTTTTATAGTACAGAGTAATGTGGCTAGAGAGGAAAAACAGGTTTTCGCTGAAACAAATAGTAATTATTCTAATTGGGATAGTGCTAGTGTTTATGTAGGTGGCGATAAAGTTTTATATAATAACAATGTTTATAAAGCTAAGTGGTGGACACAGGGAGAAGCGCCGGATACATCAGATGTATGGGAGCTTAGCCAAGATAGTCCTACTGGTAATTGGGACAACACTAAAGTCTACTTAGGCGGGGACAAGGTTATATATAATAATAAGATTTATAAGGCTAAGTAGTGGACACAGGGAGAAGTGCCGGATACATCAGACGTATGGGAGGATACTTTAGAAGCAGTACCTAATACTAATGAAAATACAGACACAACAGTTCCGGTTGAAACACCACAAGTTAGTGTAGAAAATCAGGCAACTGTAATAACTAAAAATGGCAAAAAAGTAGTTGGATATTATCCTTCTTTGAGAGTATCAGATACATCAAAATTACAGTATGATGTATTAACTCACGTTATATATGCTTTTGCAATTCCTACATCTGACGGAGGTTTAAGACCTCTTGAAAATCCGGATTTAGCTAAAAAGATTATTTCTGAGGCACATAGTAATGGTGTTCAGGTGCTTTTAGCAGTAGGTGGTTGGAGTTATAATGATGTACCTTTAGAACCGGTATTCGTATCAGCAACTGAAACAGATGAAAAGTTAAATACATTTGTAAGTTCTATTGTAACTATGTGTGAAACATATGGCTTTGATGGAATAGATATATACTGGGAACACCCTAGAGTAGATGGAAACTCAAAAGTACAGTATGAAAATCTTATGATTAAACTTTCAAATGAATTACATAGTAGAGGTAAAATATTAACAAGTGCTGTTTTAAGTGGAGCTACACCTGACGGAAATGTATATTATGACGCAGGTGCTCACAGTGACGCAGTATTAAATGCTGTAGATTGGATTAATGTAATGGCATATGACGGTGGCGACGGAGAAAGACATTCTTCCTATGATTTTGCGGTTAACTGTGGCAAGTATTGGAAAGAAACTAGAGGACTTTCAGCAGATAAAGTTGTGTTAGGTGTACCTTTCTATGCAAGACCTAGTTGGGCATCATACGGAGATATTTTATCAGCAAATCCAGATGCCTATAGCAAAGATACAGTTATATATAACGGTATGGAGGCTTGGTACAACGGAATACCTACAATAAAGAATAAGACAGCCTACGCTAGAGATAATTTAGGTGGAATTATGATTTGGGAGGTATCACAGGATACAACAGATAAAGATAAAAGTCTTTTACGTGCAATAGGCGAAGAAATGTATAAATGATTAAAATAGGGCTACTTTTTTGTAGCCTTATTTTTAATATTAGGATATAATTATTTTATATATAATAGTAAAAAGGGGGTATTTAATTTGATTAAAGCAGATTTTCATACGCATACAAATTTTTGTGATGGAAAGCATAGCCCAGCGGAAATGGTTGAATCAGCCTATAAAAAAGGTTTAACAGATTACGGCATATCAGGTCACGCATATATAAATGCCGGTGGCGAATTTGGTATGAATGACGTTGTTTTTAAAAAGTATAAAGAAGAAATAGATAGATTAAAAAAAGAGTATGAGGGTAAAATGAATATATATGCCGGTATAGAGCTTGATTGTCTTGGGCCTATACAGGAGGCGGATTATTCAATAGGCTCTGTGCATTGCGTTAAGAAAAATGGAGAGTATGTTGTAGTTGATTATACTGAAGAATTTTTGTGTGACGCAGTTAATAGACTTTGGGACGGCAATTGGTACGCCCTTACAAAAGATTACTATGACCTTGTAGCGCAGACTTATGATATTACAAAGTGTGATTTTATAGGACATTTTGACCTTATAACAAAGTTTAATCAGGATTATAAACACTTTGATGAAGAAAATGATACATACCTTGAACAATGTTATAATGCTATGAAAAAACTTAATTTATACAATATCCCTTTTGAAATAAATACAGGTGCAATATCAAGAGGTTATAGAAAAGAGCCTTACCCAAATAAGATATTATTAAGAGAGCTTTATAAAATGGGTGGACAAATTATAATAAATTCTGATAGTCATAGTGCTGAAAATATATGTTATAAATTTGATGAGGCTGTAAAAATAGCTAAGGAATGTGGCTTTAAATCATCACTTATATTAAAACCTGAGGGTGGCTTTAGGGAAGTGCCTTTATAAATAGAAAAGAGTGTTTTATACACTCTTTTTTAGTTGTCGCCTAGACTATATGTAAAATTTTTATATAAAAATAAAAAACTCATATAATAGAATTAGTCTGGCAACCAAAAATAAAAGACATAAAAAGTCTATCATATTCTAAATGGAGATGTAAATGTGTATACCAATATAATAGGCAAAAAATATCAGTGTAATTGTTATGCTATTTTGTGCCTTTTATATCATCGTTTAAATTTAACAGATATAAACTCCTTACAAGAGATTTACTTTTCTCTATTTCATTACTTAATAATATAGACACCATTGTAAAAATTATATAAAGCTAAAAATACATTAGGATTAAATACTGATAATCAAACCCCCTGTTAAACTGGTGGTTTGTTCATTTTTTTTCTTGTAAGCCATAATATATTAAAAAAGTTTAGTGTTTTGGTGAAAAAATATAAAAATTAAAAGGACATCTAATATAAAGGTGTCCTTTTTTGTTGATATTACAAGGTCTTTTCGCATTATTAATTTTTTTATATCTGAGGATATTCCCAAAAAGCGTACTATAAACGTACTATGGAATTTAAAGAGCAGATTTTTTAAGGAAATATAATAGAATGATTAACTAAAATCAATTAAAAACAATAGAAAACACATATATAAACAATATGTCAATTATACAATAATATTTAAGAATTAAACTTCAAAAACACCCTTAGCAACTTTTATAAATCTCTTTAAATTAGTATCTTTATCCTGATTTTTGGAGTATATACCGAAAGATAATTTTTCCGAATTTTCAATAGGTATATAACACATAGTTGAGTCCCTACTCATAGGTATATCAGGGAGTATAGTAAAAGCATCTACACTTTTCATAAGGGAGAAAGTAGCCTCTGCATTTTCGCATATATAAACCTCTGACGGTGAGCGACTACCTACAATTTGGTTGTGGTGGCTTGAAATTAGAGGATAATTTCTTCTTGGGTCGCATATAACAATTTTCCCATATTTTAATTCTTCTAAAGCAACTATATTTTTTTTGGCAAAAGGGTGAGTTTTAGGGCATATACATACAATATCTGCCTTTGTAAGCTCAGTATATGTTGCAAAATCTCCATTTTTAAAACCAAGCATAACGTCTATAGTTTCGTTTTCAAGCATAGTCCTTAAAGTTTGTGGCAAAGCAGTTTTTAGTATAGGGTGTATTTCAGGTACTTCCTCTAAAAATGGTCGCAATATATTAGGTATTAAGTTAAGTTCAAGTTTATTGTAACAGCCTATTATAAATGGAATTCGGGTTTCTTTTAAATTATTAGAAATACGCATTTTTGCCATATGAGTAATATTTAATATATTTTTAGCATCTTCAATGAAATTCCAACCGGCATTTGTAAGTTCAACAGTTCTAGTTGTGCGTTTAAAAAGTTTTACTTCAAGCTCTTTCTCCAATGAATTTATCTGATGAGTTACAGCAGGTTGAGTTATGTGTAAAATCTCAGATGCACGAGCAAAACTTAAGTTTTCTGCAACAGCAACAAAGCACTCTAACTGTATTGTATTCATATAATGCCTCCATTCTCTTATTGATATTAATAAATAATACTTATTAATGATAACATTTTTTGAATTTACATTCAATAAAAAATGGTGTAAATTATTAGTGTAAAAACAATTAACCTGCTAACTAATTTTATAGAGAGGAGGTTTTTTATGTGTGATGAGTATAATATACTTAAAGCATTGAAGAGAATTCATATAGAAATAGAAAATGTTATTAATCATAGTATAAGTAAATATGACCTTACTGCTGCTCAAGGCGATATACTCGGTTATCTTATAAGGCATAAAGATGAAAAGATTTGCTCAACTGATATACATATAAAAATGGGTATATCTAGGGCATCTGTTTCAGCCACACTAAAAAAACTGAGAAATAATAATTTTATAGTTTTTACTAATGTAAACCACGATGAGAGAGTAAAGTATATTGAACTTACAGATAAAGCACTTATGATTGAAAAGGAGATAAGGTCTTGCTTTGAAAAAATAAATACTATTATCTATAATGATTTTTCTGAAAATGAAAAAGCCCAGCTTACAGGCTATATGAAGAAAATGACAAAAAATATTAAAAATTTCAAACAATTTGAATAAATAAACTTTTATTTATTTTGTATTGTAATTTTTAATTAAAAGGGAGGTACAAAAATATGTTAAAAACTTTATTGGGTCAAATAAAGCAATATAAAAAGGCTACTATTATAACTCCAATACTTATATCTCTTGAAGTTATACTTGAAGTTTTAATACCTTTTATTACTTCTTTAATAATAGACCGAGGTATACAGGCAGGAGATATGAGTAAAGTATGCCTTTACGGTGGAATAATGATAGTTATGGCTATGTTAAGTTTGTTATTCGGTATATTAGCCGGACAGACAGCATCTTATGCTTCATCAGGTTTTGCCAGCAATCTTAGAGATAGTATGTATAAAAATATACAGACATTTTCATTTTCAAACATTGATAAATTCAGCACAGCCGGTCTTGTAACAAGAATGACAACAGACGTAACAAATGTGCAAAATGCTTTCCAGATGTGTATAAGAATTGCAGTAAGAGCACCGTTTATGCTTATAAGTAGTTTAATTATGTGTTTCTTAATAGATGCAAAATTAAGTTTGGTATTTGTCGGTGCAATATTAGTGCTTGGTATATGTCTTGTATTTATTATGAAAAGCGTAGCAAAAATATTTACTATTGGTTTCAAAAAATATGATGACTTAAACTCAAGTGTGCAGGAAAATATTACAGCCATAAGAGTTGTAAAAGCCTTTGTAAGAGAGGAACACGAAAAAGAGAAGTTTTCAAAATCAGCAACTGAGTTATATAAAATATTTGTCAAAGCCGAGAGTATACTTGCATTAAACAGCCCTATAATGATGCTTACAATATATGGTTGTGTTATTTGTCTTTCTTGGTTTGGTGCTCATTTTGTAGTTATAGGTGACCTTACAACAGGTGAGCTTACAACAATGTTTACTTATATTGTTAGTATTCTTATGTCACTTATGCTTTTATCAATGGTTTTCGTTATGATAACAATGAGTATAGCAAATGCTAAACGTATTTCTGAAGTTTTAAATGAAAAACCAGACATAGTAAATCCTGAAAATCCAGTTATGGATATCAAAGACGGAAGTATCGACTTTAACCACGTTAACTTCCATTATAAACACGCAAATGAGGAGGAAACTCTTACAGATATAGACCTTCACATAAAATCAGGTGAAACAATAGGTATTATTGGTGGAACAGGTTCAGGTAAATCAAGTTTCGCTAACCTTATAAGTAGACTTTATGATGTTTCAGAAGGCTCTGTGTATGTAGGTGGCAGAGATGTAAGAGAGTACGATATAGAAGAACTTAGAAATCAGGTTGCTGTTGTTCTTCAGAAAAATGTCCTTTTCTCAGGTACAATACTTGATAACCTTAGATGGGGTAAAGAAGATGCAACAGAGGAAGAGTGTATTGAAGTTTGTCGTCAGGCTTGTGCAGATGAGTTTATCGAGCGTTTCCCTGATAAGTACAACACATATATAGAACAGGGTGGTACAAACGTATCCGGTGGTCAGAAACAGAGATTATGTATAGCTAGAGCATTACTTAAAAAGCCAAAAATCTTAATCCTTGACGACTCTACAAGTGCTGTAGATACTGCTACTGATGCCAAAATAAGAGCTTCTTTTGCACAGAAAATACCTGGTGTTACAAAACTTATAATTGCACAGCGTGTTTCTAGTATCGAAAGTGCAGACAGAATAATTGTTATAGATGAAGGTAGAATAAGTGGATTTGATACACACGAAAACCTTTTAAAAACAAATGAAATATATCGTGAAATCTACGAAACACAAGTAAAAGGTGGAGGAGATTTTGACGAAAACGGAAAGGCAGGTGCGTAATAATGGCTGGAAATCCAAAACAGTTTAAAGCAGGACAAAATAAAGGTCCTCGACCAAAGGTAGATAATCCTAATAAAACTATGAAAAGACTTTTAGGCTATATGCTTAAAGAATATAAAATACATTTTGCTATTGTTGTTGTATGTATTATAGCTACAGCACTTGTAACTCTTACTGGTATGCTTTTTATGCAGACACTTATAGATGATTATATATTACCTATGACTGCTACACAAAATCCAGATTTTGGGCCACTTGCACAGGCTATATTAAAACTTGTATCATTATATGTAGTAGGTATTTTATGTTCATATACTTACAATAGAATTATGGTAAACATAGGTCAGGGTACAATGCGAAAACTCCGTTTAGACCTTTTTAATCATATGGAGTCACTTCCTATAAAATACTTTGACACACACGCTCACGGCGATATAATGTCTGTTTATACAAATGACGTTGACACTTTAAGACAGCTTATGAGCCAGAGTATACCACAGACAATAAATTCATTAGTAACAATTGTAGTTACATTCTTTAGTATGGTTGTTCTTGATATACCACTTACAATACTTAGTATTTTTATGAGTATGATTATGATGTTTACAACATCTAAATTAAGTAAAAAGACAGGTAGATACTTTGCCGACCAGCAGAGAGATTTAGGTAAGTTAAATGGTTTTATCGAAGAAATGATGGAAGGGCAGAAAGTTATAAAAGTATTCTGCCACGAAGAAAAGAGTATTGAGGAATTTGAAGTTATAAATGAACAGCTTAGAAATAGTGCTAATAATGCTAATAAATTTGCAAATATTATGATGCCTATAAACTCAAACTTAGGTAATATAAGTTATGTATTATGTGCTGGTATAGGTGGTATCCTTGCATTATCAGGCTTTACAGGGCTTACATTAGGTACATTAGTTTCATTCCTTACACTTAATAAAAGTTTCACACAGCCAATAACACAGATAAGTCAGCAGATGAACAGTATTGTAATGGGTCTTGCTGGTGCTAATAGAGCATTCAAATTACTTGATGAAACACCTGAAGTTGATGATGGATATGTTGAGCTTGTAAATGCTAAAGAGGATAGTAAAGGCAATTTAACAGAAACAACAGAGCGTACAGGTATATGGGCTTGGAAACACCCACATAAAGCTGATGGAACAGTAACATATACAAAACTTGAAGGTGACGTTACATTTAATGACGTTGACTTCGGTTATAATGAGGATAAAATTGTTCTTCATAATATAAAACTTTTTGCTACACCTGGTCAGAAAATAGCCTTTGTTGGTAGTACGGGTGCAGGTAAAACAACAATTACAAACCTTATTAACCGTTTCTATGATATACAAGACGGTAAAATAAGATACGATAACATAAATATTAATAAAATTAAGAAAGCTGATTTAAGACGTTCTCTCGGTATAGTTTTACAGGATACACACCTTTTCACAGGTACAGTTATGGATAATATACGATATGGACGACTTGATGCAACAGATGATGAATGTATCGCAGCAGCACGACTTGCAAATGCTGATAGCTTCATTCACCGTTTACCAGATGGCTATAATACAATGCTTACAGGTGACGGTTCAAACTTAAGTCAGGGACAAAGACAGCTTTTAGCTATAGCTAGAGCAGCAGTTGCAGACCCTCCAGTTCTTATCCTTGATGAGGCTACATCATCAATCGATACAAGAACAGAAACTCTCGTACAGCAGGGTATGGATAGACTTATGAATGGTAGAACAACATTCGTTATCGCTCATAGACTTTCAACAGTAAGAAACTCTGACTGTATCATAGTTCTTGAGCAGGGTAGAATTATAGAAAGAGGTACTCACGAGGAACTTATAGAGCAGAAAGGTAAATACTATCAGCTTTATACAGGTAACTTCGCTGAGGAGGAATAATTATAAAAAGCCTGGTTTGTTTAACAAATCAGGCTTTTTTATTTTATATGATATTTTATATTGGATTAATGTTAATACTTATATATAATAAATATAATAGTAATCGTAACGGAGGGGTTTGTATGAAAAAATGTTTAGTTATGCCTGACTCATTTAAAGGTACATTAAGCTCAAATGAAATATGTAATATAATGAAAGAACAGATAAATTTCCATTTCCCTAAATGTCAAGTAGTATCAGTACCGGTTGCAGACGGTGGTGAGGGAACAGTTGACTGTTTCTTAGCAATATCTAAAAATGCCGAAAAAGTAGATGTTGTATCAAGTGGTCCTTACGGCGAAAAAGTTAATACTTACTATGCAAAAATAGGAGATACAGCCATAATAGAAATGGCATCAACAGCAGGTTTGCCTATGGTAGAAAATAATAAAAACCCTAGAAAAACAACAACTTACGGTGTAGGCGAAATGATAAAAAAGGCTGTAAATAATGGTTGTAAGGAAATAATACTAGGTCTTGGTGGCAGTTGTACAAATGACGGTGGTGTTGGTATGGCTAGGGCGTTAGGCACAGTTTTTTATGATGAAAATGGAAATGAATTTTCTCCATATAGTGATGAGTTTGTAAAAATATCAAAAATAGATAATAGTAAAACTAGGGAATTTTTAAAAGATTGCAAAATAACTGCTATGTGCGATATAAATAACCCTCTTTGTGGTGAAAATGGTGCATCATATGTATTTGCTCCTCAGAAAGGGGCAGACGAAGAAACAGTAAAAGAGCTTGATTTAAATTTACTTCATCTTTCAAAAATTATATTAAAAGATTTAGATAAAGATGTTTTAAATATGGCAGGCAGTGGTGCTGGTGGTGGAATAGGTGCCGGTGTAGTTGCATTTTTAAATGGAAACTTAAAATCGGGAATAGACACAATACTTGATTTTATCGACTTTAATAATATTGTGGAAGGGGCAGATATGATTTTTACAGGAGAGGGGAAAATTGATAGCCAAAGCCTTTCAGGTAAAGTTGTAATAGGTATTAGTAAAAGGGCTAAAGAAAAAAATATACCTGTTACAGCAGTTGTAGGAACAATAGGCGAGGGAGCAGAGGGAGCTTACGACTTAGGTGTTACATCAATATTTAGTATAAATCGCCAAGCTATGGACTTTGAAAAATCCAGATACAAAAGTAGTGAAAATTTAGAAAAAACAATGGATTCCATACTCCGATTTTACAAGAGTATAAAATAATTGTAACAATACTGTAATGTATATGTATTGAATTTAAAGGATATAAATGGTATACTATAATTGTAAACGTAAACTAACAATACAAAAGGAGGCATACATTATGAAAAAATATTTTGCAATAGCGTCAACTTTATTAGCAGTTGCACTTGCAGTACCTACTTTTGCTGGAAATACATATCAGGCTCAGTTAAGACCGGATTTTACAATTATGGTTGATAATAAAGAGGCTAATTTTAAAACAGCTAGTGGTGAGGCTGTGTATCCTATTTTATATAACGATAGTACATATCTTCCTTTGCGTGCAATAGGCGAGCTTATGGGAAGAAATGTTGACTGGAATGAACAGACTAAAACAATAACATTAAGTGGAACAAGACAGTCATCTTCATCAAATACTGATAACCCTAATATTGGTACTCAGTCTATAACTATAGAAGAAAGACAGGACTTTACAATTATTATAGACGGTCAGAAGAAAGAATTTTATTCAGCTACTGGTGAGAGAATTTATCCAGTTCTTTATAACGGTAGTACATACTTACCTTTACGTTCTATTGGTGAGATTATGAATAAAGATGTGTCTTGGGACGGAACAAATCAGATTGTAGGTTTAACTGGAGGAAGTACAGTAACAGACGCTGATAGCTTCGGACAGGGAGGAAATACAACAACTCCAACAAACCCAAGTACAACAACTGATATCGGTGTGGAAAAAGCAAAAGAAATAGCATTAAACCACGCAGGCTTAAGTGCAAGTGGAGTAAACTTTGTAAAAGCTAAAGCTGATTATGATGATGGTAGAAAAGTATACGAAATAGAGTTCTATGTTGGAGCAAATGAGTATGACTATGAAATAGATGCAACAACAGGAAAAATACTCGATTTTGACTATGACGCAGAAAGCTATGCACCGCCAGTAACAACAAACCCAAGTACAACAACTGATATCGGAGCAGAAAAAGCAAAACAGATAGCATTAAATCACGCAGGCTTAAGT
>JADIMX010000032.1 GCA_017694425.1 Candidatus Fimicola merdigallinarum | reverse complement strand
GTACGATAGTATGTATATAAACAAAATGTTTTCGGAGGAATATAATGTTAGATAGTAGTGATTTTGTTAATAGATTTATTAGTTCACAAAAGAGCCTTATGCAGTATTTCGGTTGCCAAGGCGATTTTTATGTAAAACCACTTATAGATAGTAGTTGGGCAGTTAAAAATAATGGTGAGTTTTCTATACTTTCTTACTGGGATAATAATGACAAACGCACAGATGCTATTGTTGTTAAGAAAGGTGGAACACCTATGGTTTATAAAAAAGATGATTTTACTATGGTTATAGGTATAGATTGTGTTAAACTAGCTTTTGTTTTTAGAACGGATATGGAAAGATAATTTTTAGACTATATTATGCCTTGCGTTTATACGCAAGGTTTTTTGCGATTTTCTAAAATTTTTTTGAAATACTTCTAAAATAAATTTTTCTGAATAAAATTTATTTATCATAATAAATAAAATAGGCTTGAAAATGCCTTAGAAAGGGGTAAGGTTAGATGCATACAGAAGCAAATGTTGAAAATAACTGTGTGAATATAATCGGTATCATTGTAGAGGAATGTGTTTTTAGTCATAAAGTATATGGTGAGGGTTTCTATAGTTTTAAAGTATCTGTAGATAGATTAAGTGATAACGCTGATATACTTCCTGTTATGGTTTCAGAAAGACTTATTGATAAAGAAGTTTTAAAAATTGGTGAGAAAGTCGAAGTTTTAGGTCAGCTTAGAAGTTATAATAATTATGAAAATAATAGAAGTAAACTTGTACTTACTGTTTTTGCAAGAGATATACATATTATAGAGGATATTGGAAACAAGAACTCAAATCAGATATATTTAAATGGGTTTATATGTAAACAACCTGTATATAGGGAAACTCCGTTAGGTAGAGAAATAGCAGATATACTTGTTGCAGTAAACAGAGCCTATAATAAATCTGACTATATACCTTGTATAGCTTGGGGTAGAAATGCTAAGTTTGTATCTAAGCTTTCTGTTGGTGATAATATAAAGGTAAGAGGTAGAATTCAGAGCAGAGCATATAGCAAGAAAAGTGGAGAGGTTACAGAGGAACGGGTTGCTTATGAAGTTTCTATTTCTAAAATAGAATTTGATGATTAAATTTTATTACAGTAGATTATATATGTAACTAGATATTCTAGCTCAACTTCCTTTTAATTATATAAAATTTATTATTATTCTGATTATAAAACTTATTGTTTGTCATAATAGCATAAACTATCTGTAATATTGACAATTACATTTAAATTTAGTATTATATCCTTGTATTTGTAGGGAATAGAGTTTAGTATAACTTATTTTAAACATTTATACATAAGGGGGAATTTTATGAAATCAAAAGTAGTTGTTGAATTTCAGGGAGTGAATACGGTTATAAAGGATATGGAGGATAAAGTAAAAGAAATCTGGAAAACTAATGGTGGAAAGATTAAAGATATAAAGACTTTAGATATATACTTTAAGCCTGATGAGAAAATGTGTTATTATGTAATAAATGAAAAGGAAACAGGTAATTTCCCTGTTTAATTAATTTTTTAGAGTTATAATCTATTTTTGGCAAATCAAAAGGGCAGGTATAACCTGTCCTTTTATATATAAAAACGGGAGCTGAATTTCGTGAGAAAAGGAAGTATATTTATATATTATGGCGAGGGTAAAGGCAAGACTACTTTAGCCATAGGACAAGGCATAAGAGCAGTAGGTGAAGGTTTAGGCGTTATTATGATACAGTTTTTAGACTATAATAACACTAAAGAGGGTACACCACTTAAAATGCTTGAGCCTGATTTTAGGGTATTTAGATTTGAAAAGATAAGAGAGAGTATAGCTGATATTGATGAAAATACAAAGAAAGATATATCATCAGAGATTAGAAATGCTTTTAACTTTACAAGGAAAATAATAGAAACAGGCGAGTGTGACGTGCTTATACTTGACGGTATTATTGATGCTGTTGAAAATGGCTATATAGATATTGAAGATTTGTATGAAATTATATCTAGGAAAAAGTCATATATGGATATTATAGCTACAGGTAATACTGTAAGTGATAGTTTAAAAGAAAAGTCCGATTATGTATATAAAATATGCAAGGAAAAAACTCCTAGTGGGGTGTAGGAATACTTAAGGTATTCCTTTTTTATTGTCAAAATCTCTTGTGATAATATCAACCAAAAATAAAATTGTATGAGTTTTTTATGAAAGAAATAAATAGTCTATAACATTCTAAATGGATATGTAAATGTCATATAGTATTTGCACCTAATATAGAATACAAGAAATAATATTGTAATTGTCAGGCTATTAAGTTCCTTTTTAGAGGTTTTACAATAAGAAAAAGCTATATAAGTTGCTTTAAAAATTACCTATTTAACAGATTTTTGAATTGTTTATTAAAAGAGTTTTAGATTTAAACTTAGAATAAAACATCATATATTTAAATTATAATATTTAAACATTGGAAGTGGGAAAAAATATAAATACATTATCAAAATTAGATTTTAATGCAAGTTCAAAAATATTAAACTTTAAGTGTAGAATAAAAAATTTTATATTATATAATATTTAAACCTGTCTCTTATACACATCT
>JADIMX010000031.1 GCA_017694425.1 Candidatus Fimicola merdigallinarum | reverse complement strand
CACTAATATATCCTAATAAAAATTTTATATATAATACTTCTAACTATTAAAAATATAAATCTTAATATCCTTTAGTATTCAATCTAAATAATTAATTATATACTTTTATAACCAAATAAACATATCCCCTATTCACCAAAACATTTATACAAAACACATATAAAAAAGAGGTACAGAATACCTCCATACCTCTTTTCTAAATATTATTTTTTCATCTGTGCAAGTCTTTCTTCAACCTGTGCAAGAATACCTTTATATTTTTCGCCTTTAGCTTTTTCCTCGTCAATTACTTTCTGAGGTGCTTTTGCAACAAATCCCTGATTATTAAGTTTCTTTTCAACTCGCTCAATCTCTTTAAGCATTTTCTCTTTTTCTTTTTCAAGTCTTTCAATCTCTTTAGCTATATCAACAAGCTCTGCAAATGGCATATAGATAACTGCATTTGGGATAACCGCTGAAACAGCGTCATCATCAATACCAGTCTTATCAGCCTGCACAGTAACCTCACTTGCGTATGCTAATGTTTTGAAGAATACTTCTGATTTTTCAAATATCTCTCTTGTTTTTGCGTCTGAAGAAACAACGAATACCTGTGCTTTCTTTGATGGAACAACATTCATTTCAGCACGAATATTTCTTATACTTCTTACAGCCTCTTTAACAAGGTCTATTTCTTCCTCGTTTTCTTTAAAGTTCCATTCATCTTTAAATACTGGCCAATCAGAAATCATAATACTTTCCTCTTTAGACTGTATATGAGTAAATATTTCCTCTGTGATAAATGGCATATATGGGTGAAGAAGTTTTAAAGCATTTATAAGAACAGTTTTAAGTGTCCAAAGTGCTGAATCTCTTGTTTCGTCATCTTTATTGTAAAGACGTGGTTTAACCATTTCTATATACCAGTCACAGTACTCGTCCCAAAGGAAGTCGTGGATTTTCTGAACTGCAAGACCAAGCTCGTAGCTTTCCATATTTTCTGTAACTTCTTTAGCAAGAGTATTTACCTTAGATATAATCCATTTATCGGCTGATGTAAGTTTAATATCTTTTTCATCATACTCTTTATCTTCAAGGTTCATAAGAACAAATCTTGAGGCATTCCATAATTTATTAGCAAAATTACGGCTTGCGTCAAGTCTTTCCCAATAGAATCTCATATCGTTTCCAGGTGCGTTACCTGTTATAAGCATAAGTCTTAATGGGTCAGCACCGTATTTTTCGATAACCTGAAGTGGGTCAATACCATTTCCTAAAGATTTTGAGAACTTACGTCCTTGGTCATCTCTTATAAGACCGTGAATAAATACATCTTTGAAAGGAATTTCACCCATCTGTTCAATACCTGAGAATACCATTCTTATTACCCAGAAGAATATAATATCATAAGCTGTTACAAGAACGCTTGTAGGATAGAACTGCTGTAATTCCTCTGTGTTTTTTGGCCAACCAAGTGTTGAGAATGGCCATAAAGCTGATGAGAACCAAGTATCAAGTGTATCCTCATCCTGTTTAAGGTTTGTAGAGCCACATTTTGAACATTTTTCAGGTGCTACTTTGCTAACCTCTATATTGCCACATTCCTGACAGTAGTAAGCAGGTATTCTATGACCCCACCAAAGCTGTCTTGATATACACCAGTCACGAATGTTTTCAAGCCAATGAAGGTATACTTTTCCGAAACGGTCTGGGATAAAGCGAAGCTCCTCTTTTTTGTATGCCTCAATAGCAGGTTTTGCAAGGTCCTCCATTTTTACAAACCACTGTAATTTAATTAAAGGCTCAACAACTTCTCCACAACGCTCGTGAACACCTACAGCGTGGTTTATATCTTCAATTTTTATAAGATAGCCTTCCTCTTTAAGTCTTTCAACAATAAGCTTTCTAGCCTCAAGTCTATCAAGACCTTTATATTCACCAGCATTTTCATTGAGAGTACCGTCATCATTCATAATATTTATTCTATGAAGGTCGTGACGAAGACCAACTTCAAAGTCGTTAGGGTCGTGAGCCGGTGTAATTTTAACAACACCAGTACCAAACTCTCTATCTACATATGTGTCAGCTACAACCGGAATTTCTTTATTTACAATAGGAAGTATAACTTTCTTTCCTATATATTTCTGATATCTTTCATCATCAGGGTGAACAGAAACAGCAGTATCTCCAAGCATTGTTTCAGGTCTTGTTGTTGCAATTTCCATAAATTCATCTGTTCCAGCAATAGGGTATTTTATATGCCAAAAATGACCTGCTTTATCAACGTGGTCAACCTCTGCATCAGATATTGTTGTCTGACACTTAGGACACCAGTTTATAATTTTTTCCCCTCTATAAATAAGACCTTTTTCGTAAAGTCTTGTAAAAACTTCTAAAACTGCATCTGAACAGCCCTCGTCCATAGTGAAACGAACTCTATCCCAGTCACAAGAACTACCCATTTTTCTAAGCTGGTTAAGGATAATTCCACCGTATTCCTCTTTCCAAGCCCAAGCTCTTTCAAGGAAACCTTCACGACCTACATCTTCTTTTGTAAGACCTTCTTCAAGCATTTTCTGAACAACTTTAACCTCTGTTGAAATACTTGCGTGGTCGATACCTGGAATCCAAAGGGCATTATATCCTGACATACGTTTCCAACGTATAAGTATATCCTGAATAGTATTGTCAAGAGCGTGTCCCATATGGAGCTGACCTGTAATATTTGGTGGTGGCATAACTATTGTATAAGGCTCTTTGCTCTTATCTACTTCTGTATGAAAATATTTCTTCTCTAACCATTCGTTGTAAAGTCTATCCTCAACAACGGAAGGGTCATATGTTTTTGCTAATTCCTTCATTGTTTCTCCTCCTATGTGTATTAAAATGACAAAGATAGTAAAAAAAGCTTCCGTCCAAAAAAAAGGACGAAAGCTCGCGGTACCACCTTTATTCCTGTAAACAGGCTCTTTAAAGCATATAACGGTGCAAACCGTCTGTATCTACTAAGCTCAATACAGAAACTCACAAGGCTACATTCAGCATACCATTTCCCAAAAGACCTTACAGTCAACGAGTCTTTCTCCCTGAGGGTTGTATATACTTACTCCTCCTGTTCACAGTTTTTATCATAATATAATCAATATTTAGTTTAGTTTAGCTAAAAGCTTTTGTCAATAGCAAATTACATTACCTTGACAAAAAACTTTCTGTTTCTCGGTCCGTCAAACTCAGTAAAGTATATACCTTGCCATATACCCACCTTAAGCTCGCCATTTTCCACAATAAATGTCTGACTATTTCCCATAAGTGATGCTTTTATATGTGCTGATGAATTTCCCTCAAAGTGTCTGTACTCTTTATCCTCTGGAACAATTTTAGAAAGTTCCATAAGCATATCCTTTACAACATCTGGGTCAGCATTCTCATTAACTGTCACACCGGCTGTTGTATGAGGTACAAAGACAACACAAATCCCGTCATCTATGCCACTTTTCATTATAGCCTCTTTGACTTTTCCTGTGATATTTATAAATTCGTTACTTCTACTTGTTTTTAAAGAAAATTCAAAAACCATATTAACACCCCTTATCTTTAGTCGTCTTTTTTACAATATTTTGATATATTTAAAAGTATACCTATTGATGCCATTGTAAATAAAAGCGAAGTACCACCATAGCTTATAAATGGTAACGGCTGACCTGTATTAGGTATTGTATTTGTAACAACGGCAATATTTATAACAGCCTGAAAACCTATCATAGTGGTTATACCTACAGCTGTAAGGCAGTTGAACATATCCGGAGAATTTATAGCTATCTTAATTCCTCGCCAAACAAAGACAGCGAAAAGAACTATTATAACAAAAGCTCCAACCATACCAAGCTCCTCACATATAATAGCAAATATAATATCATTATATGCCTCCGGTATAAATGTTTTCTGTCTACTCTGACCTATACCAAGACCAAAAAGCCCACCACTTGCCACAGCATAAAGACCCTGTATTATCTGAAAGCCTTTATCTAATGGGTCTGAGAACGGGTCAAGCCACACTCTTATTCGGCTGAAACGGTAAGCGAACTGTGGAAGTGTTACAGCTACAACACCACCTAAGCCGGCAACAGCACCCATAACAACGAAATACCATATTTTAGGACTGGCAACAAAAAGTATAGCTGTACCAATACCGGCAACAACTATGGCTGTACTAAGGTTTGATACTGCAATAAGAACTACCGGTATTGCTAAGAATATACCACACTTTATAAATCCTTTTATGTCCTTAAGGCAATTCTTATGTGAAGATATGTAAAAAGCCATAAAAAGTATTACTGAAATTTTTGCAACCTCTGATGGCTGGAAACCTAAAGTTGGTGTAAGTCCAAGCCATCTTTTCTGACCATTAGCCTCTATACCTATAAATGGCAACAGTATAAGACATATGTTAGAAAAGGCATAAGCAATAAATGAAAATCTCTTATAAACTACAAGAGGTATTCTCATTGTTATTATCATAGCTATCGTTCCCAAAATTACCCATTGTATCTGTTTTTTAAGGAAGTAATACATATCATTATTAAATTTAGAGCTTGTAAGCGTGTAGTAATAACTAGAACTAAATATCATAATGATACCAAAAAAAACAAGTGTTATAACTACAAAAAGTACTGTGTAATCATAGCTTTGAGGCTTTTTTATAGCTTTTTTCTTCATAGGTCTTTTTTGTTTGACACTACTTATCACACTATCACCTCTTTATATATTAATTTTTAAAACTTTCAACTTTCTCTTTGAACATATCTCCTCTTTGTTCATAATTTTTGAATATTCCCCAACTTGCACAGGCAGGAGAAAGGAGTACGCAATCGCCACTACTTGCAATTTTTCTTGAACATTCCATAGCCTCATCAAAAGTATCACATATTGTAACATTTTTGAAATTATGTCTATAACAAGTTTCTTTTATTTTTTCAGCAGTAACACCTATTAAAACTATATGCTTTACTCTGCCTTCAAAAGTTTCAACCCACTCATCATACTCAGAGCCTTTGTCATAGCCACCACCTATAAGAACAATAGGCTTTCTCATAGCTAAAACTGCACGAATAGATGCGTCAGGATTTGTGCCCTTTGAGTCGTTGTAATAGTCAACTCCGTCTACTGTATCAACAAACTCTATTCTATGTTCTACACCTTTAAATGACTTTAAAATCTGTATTATTGTATCCATAGGAACACCGGAAAGGAAACCTATAGCAGTAGCAACCATAGCATTTTCATAGTTATGTGTTCCAAGTATCTGAAGCTCGTTAATATTTAAAACTTTTAAGGTTTCACCCTTCCATTTTAAAATTATATTATCATTTTCAAGATATATACCTTCATCAAGAACATTTTTACTGCTAAAGAACATAACTTTAGCTTTTGTCTTTTTAGACATTTCAAAACAAGCCTCATCATCTCTATTTAATATACAGTAATCGCTTTCGCCTTGATTTTCAAATATTCTCTCTTTCATAGCAATATAGTTTTCAATAGTTTTATGTCTGTCTAAGTGGTCAGGTGTTATGTTTAAAACAGCACTTATATGTGGACTAAATGTTTTTATTTTTTCTAACTGAAAACTACTAATTTCTAATACAACTCTACTATTCTCTGTAAGTTCGCTAACCTTTTCAGAATACGGAATACCAATGTTACCTACAACCTGTGTATCCTTATAATAGGCTTTTAAAATCTCTCCAGTAAGAGCTGTTGTTGTTGTCTTTCCATTTGTGCCTGTTATAGCAACAACTGGACAAGGTGTAAACATATAGCTAAGCTCAACCTCGCCTATAACATTTATACCCATTTCTTCTGCCTTAACAATAAAAGGTAAATCAGTAGGTATCCCTGGACTTAAAACCATAATATCCATATCTTTTAATATATCATCAGGATTTTTACCTGCGTATATATTTATACCTTTTTCTTCAAGATATGAAATATCACCTAATTCCTCTTTTTCCTTTAAGTCCTGTAACGTTACATCTGCACCAAGATTTTTTAAAAGTATTGATGCTGAAATACCACTTCTTGCCATACCACAGACAAGTGCTTTCTTTCCATTAAAATTCATAATACCAAAACCTCTTTTCATTTACAGCTTACATAAACATATATTTACAAGCGAGAAGCCCTACAAGACAAAGCATTGCTGTCACAATATAAAATACTGTTACAACCTTTGTTTCACTCCAGCCACAAAGCTCAAAGTGATGATGTATAGGAGCCATTTTGAAAATTCTTTTTCCTGTCTTTTTAAAGTAAGCAACCTGAAGAATTACAGAAACAGATTCCACAAGATATATAAACCCTACTAAAAGTATGAATATAGGCATTTTAAGTATAAAAGCTGTTGCTGCCACAAATCCACCTAAAGCTAATGAGCCTGTATCACCCATAAATACTTTCGCAGGATATGCGTTAAATATAAGGAATGCAAGTAAACTTCCACTTACTGCACCGGCAATAGGTAATATTCCACTACCACTTGCCCAAGCTACCATAATGAAAAATACTGAAACTATAAGTGTTACACCACTTGCAAGACCGTCAAGACCGTCTGTAAGGTTTACACCATTAACTGTACCTATAACAGCTATAAAAAGGAACGGTATATAAATATAGCCTAAATCTATTGTAAGACCTTTTGTAAAAGGTATAAGTATATCTGTACCTATTCCACTTTTAAAAATGTAAAGTGTAAAAAGACCTGTTATAACAAACTGACCTACTATTTTCTGTATTGGTGTAAGACCGAGTGAGCGTTTTTTCACAACCTTTATATAGTCATCAATAAAACCTATTAATCCAAAACCAAGTGTTACAAGTAACACAACTAAACCGTCAGGATTTCCATTTATAAAGAATAATGAGCTTACAGCAAAAGAGCCTAATATTGCAATACCACCCATTGTAGGAGTTCCCTGTTTTTTAAGGTGGCTTTCTGGCCCGTCTTCTCTTTCTGTTTGTCCAAATTTAAGTCGTCTTAACACAGGTATAAGCATAGGACAAAATACTACACCTAATATAAAAGAAATCATAACTGAATATATAGCTATTTCTAATGTAGTCACTATCATATTATTTCACCTCTTGAATTTTATCTACTGTTTTTTCAAAGTGCAGTCCTCTAGATGCTTTTACAAGTACAGTATCTCCCTCTTTTATAAGATTTTCTATACCTTTTTCAATAAATTCATCTTGAGTTTCAAAGTAGAAAGCATTTCCGCCATTGTCTAAAGCTCCCTTATACATAGCCTTTGAAATAGTACCTATACATATTATTTTATCAATATTTTTCTGTGACGCATATTCACCAACTTCATAATGCATTTTTTCTGCATAATCTCCAAGCTCGAACATATCACCTAATACGCATACTGTTTCACCACTAGCACCGGAAAGCACATCAATTCCAGATTTCATAGAAACTGGGTTAGCATTATATACATCATTTATTATAGTTGTTCCTTTTTCAGTCTTAGTTACTGCCATTCTCATTTTTGTAGGTACAAACTCCTCTATACCTCTTTTAATCTCATTAGTAGTTAAACCAAGCAATTTACCTACTAAAGTTGACGAAATAGCATTTAACACCATATGCTCCCCTGGAATCGGAATACAAACATTAAAACTTTCGCTAGCAGTATGTATATCACAGCTTATAGACTCAATACCGTTTTTAACTATGTTATCGGCGTAAATATCTTTTTTATTTTCTACACCGTACCAAAGCACTTTAAATTCTGTTTTGCCCTCTAATGTGCTTAACATATCATTGTCTATATTTAAAACAGCAGTTCCATCTTTTTTCATATAGTCGAATATCTCACACTTTGCTTTAAGTATGCCTTCTCTACTACCCAAGTTTTCGATATGGGAAACACCTACATTTGTTATTACAGCTATATCAGGTCGTGCAATTTTGGAGAGATTATGTATCTCCCCAAAACTATTCATACCCATTTCTAAAACAACAACTTCTGTATCTTCTGTAACATTGAATACAGTAAGAGGAAGACCTATTTCATTATTGAAATTTCCCTCTGTTTTAAGTACATTATATTTCTGTGTTAAAACAGATGCTATCATATCCTTAGTTGTAGTCTTTCCAACACTTCCTGTTATACCTACAACCGGAATATCAAAAAGTGATAAATAGTATTCTGCCAAATCTCTTAAAGCCTTTCTCGTATCAGAAACGTATATAATAGGCTTTTCGCTTTCAATCTTTTCTGATGAAAGAGAACAGTATGCACCACTTTCAAAGGCCTTGTCTATAAAGTTATGACCGTCAAAATTATCACCTTTTAAAGGTATAAATAAATCTCCTTTTTTTATCTTTCTTGTGTCAGTAGTTATGCTATCAATAGTATTATTTTCAAATTCTTTGTTAGAAAGTTCGCCACCAACAGCCTTGGCTATCTCCAAAAGAGTTAATTTTTTCATAAAACGTCCTCCCCAAAGGCTTTTTTCACTTCCTCAACATCATCAAAATGTATTGTCTTATCAGCAAAAATCTGATAGTTTTCGTGACCTTTTCCTGCTACAATGACTACATCTCCCTCTTTAGCCATATCGATAGCATATTTTATAGCCTCTCCTCTATCAACAATTTTTGTGTACTCACAACCTGATTTTTTTGTGCCTGGTTCAACATCATCAAGTATCTGAGCTGGGTCTTCTGTACGAGGATTATCTGAAGTTATAATACAGTAATCAGAGTAAATACCGGCTATCTCTCCCATAATAGGGCGTTTTGTTCTATCTCTGTCACCACCACAGCCAAATACAGTTATTATTCTTCCTTTTACAAACTCTTTAGCTGTTTTAAGTATATTTTCAAGTCCGTCAGGTGTATGAGCATAGTCAACTATAGCATTAAAGCCTCTTTTACTTCTAACAGTCTGAAAACGACCATTTACACCTTTATTTTCTTTTAATCCGGATATTATAGTATCCATATCAATACCCATTAAGATACAAGCACCTATTGCCCCAAGTGCGTTATATATGCTAAATTTACCTGGAGTATTAAGGCTTACAGGATACTCTTTACCGTCATACTCAAGTTTAAACTCTACACCGTCAGCTGATATATGAATATCCTCTGCTTTAAGGTCTGCATTTTTATCTATTGCAAAAGTTATAACTTTTCCTTTTGATACAGAAACCATATATTCCCCAGCTTCATCATCAATATTTACTACCGAAGCCAAACAACGCTCAAAAAGAAGCCCTTTAGCTTTTTTGTAGTTTTCCATTGTAACGTGGTAATCTAAATGGTCCTGTGTAAGATTTGTAAATATACCAACATTAAATCTTATATCATCAACTCTATGAAGGTCTAAAGCGTGTGATGAAACCTCCATAACAACATCTTGACAGCCCTCATCAGCCATTGTTTTGAAAAGCTCCTGAAGTTCAAGACTTTCCGGTGTAGTTCTCTCTGTCGCTATTATTCTGTCGCCAATTCTATTTTCTATAGTTCCAATAATACCTGTTTTATGCCCAATTTTATCAAGAACAGACTTTACAAGGAATGTTGTTGTTGTCTTTCCATTTGTTCCAGTAACACCGATAACATTCATTCTTTCTGACGGTCTACCGTAATACTCTGCTGAAATATGAGCAAGAGCCTTTCTTGTATTTTCAAACTGTATAACTGTAACACTCTCATCAATATTTTCTAATTCTCTTTCGCAGAATATAACAGTTGCACCACTTTTTATAGCACTTTCAACGTAATTATGGCCGTCTGTTTTAAATCCTGTGACACACACAAAAGCATCACCTTTAGATACTTTTCTTGAATCATACTCAATTTTTTCAAACTCAGTTTCAACACTACCCTGAATCAATTTATATTCTATATCGTGAAGTATTTTTTCAACTTTCATAATAAATCCTCCCAATTTAATTTATATCAATTTTTCCAAATATTAATTATACCACATTAAAGTGTATTAAAAAAGAATTTTAAATCTTATTTATTGCTGTGTATATATTATAACCTTTGAAGTCGTATTTATAGTTTCATTTTCCGGTGGAAACTGGTTAGTTACAACTTCTCCCTCACCTTGTATCTCGAAATCTATTTCAGATTCTTTTAACAACTCTTTAGCCTCAGAAATAGTAAGTCCTGTAAGGCTAGGCACTACTTTCTTTATAGTTTCGGTTAACTCCTGTTCTTTTTCGTTATAAACAGGCTCGATACCCATATAAGGAAGTACATTAGACAATAATTCTTTCATAACCGGACCTGCAACAGTACCACCATAGTAAGTGCCCTGCGGTTCATCTATCAAAACAATAGCCATAACTTCGGGATTTTCTGCCGGTGCAAAACTTAAAAATGACGCTATATACTTGCCACTTCTTCTAGGCAATTTTTCAGATGTAGCAGTCTTTCCACCTATTCTATATCCAGCTATATATGCTTTATTACCAGTACCCTCAGAAACAACACTTTCAAGTATTTTTTTCATATTCTCGGAGGTTTCGTCTGAAAGTATTTTTTCGCCTTTATCATAATCTAAATTTTTAACTGTATTCCCGTCATTATCAACTATTTTACAACCTATATGAGGTGTTACAAGATATCCACCATTTACCATAGACGAAACAGCCCTTAAAAGCTGAAGTGGTGTTATCTGAAATGACTGACCAAAAGACATAGTTGCAAGCTCCACAGGACCTACATTTTCAAGTTTGTGCATAATACCGACAGCCTCACCGGAAAGGTCTATACCTGTTTTTTCATTAAAACCAAACTTATCCATATATTCGTAAAACTTTTCAGCCCCTAACCTCTCGCCTAGTTCCATAAATACAGGGTTACAGGAATTTTGAACACCCTCCACAAATGTTTGTGAACCGTGAGTTCTAGGATATCTCCAGCATTTTATCATTCTATCCCCTACTGTATGAAATCCATTGCAGAAAAAGTGACTTTCAGGAGTTACAACACCCTCCTCAAGTCCGGCTGACGCTGTAACAGTCTTAAATGTACTACCTGGTTCATATGTATCATTTATAGCTGTATTTCTCCACATTTTATTTAAAGCATCATTTCTTTCTTTCTCGTTTAAGGTATCCCAAACTGCCGAAAGCTCCTCGTCATTTATCTCAAAAGGATTATTTAAGTCAAATGTAGGATAATTGGCCATAGCATATATTTCACCATTTTGAGGATTTAAAACTATTATACAGCCACCTTTAGCACTTTTAGCCTCAACTGCTTTCTTTATTGTCTGCTCTGCGTATTGCTGAACCACAATATCAATACTTGTTACAAGGTTATACCCGTCTACCGGTGCAATTCTCTCCTGTGTACTGTCAACCTCAAGTCCTTTAGAATCTGTAAGTGTTAATATCTTTCCTGCCTCGCCTTTAAGGTATTCGTCATACTTAGCCTCAAGCCCGATTATACCTTGATTATCCTTACCAACAAAACCTATTACCTGTGCTGCCATTTCGCTGTAAGGATAAATTCTTTTTACATCTTCATCTACAACTATGCCTGCCAAGTCTTTTTTTCGTATTTCCAAAGCTATTTCGCTATCAACCTTAGTTTTTATTCTAACAAGAGCGACCCTTTGATTTACCTTATCAAAAACAGTATCATAATCCATTTCCAAAACTTCAGAAAGATATTTTGACACTTCGTTCTTATCCTCTACCTGTGACGGTATAACGCTTATAGCATTAACTGTTTCTGTCACAGCTATACCATTGCCATTTCTGTCTAGTATACTACCTCTTTCAGGTGTTATAAGCCTATCTCTAGTTTGCTGTTCGTATGCCATTTCTTGATACTCATCTGCATTTACAATTTGTATATATGCAACTCTACACATAAGAACAATTATAAAAGCCTCTATTGATAACAGTATAAATAGCATTTTTTTCTTCATAAAAACACTCGGTTTTTCCATAAAAAAATCCCTGCCTTCAAAATTTATTTATATATTTTATTTTGAAGTCAGGGTATGTATTACTATTCTGAATTTTCTTTATTTTCTTCTTTTTTATCTTCTGTATTATCTTGTTTTTCTTGTTTCTCTTCGTCTTTCTTTTCTTCGAGGGTTAGAGAAATATTAGAGCCTTTAACGGCAAAAACTCCACTTTTAGGTTCTTGGTCAGAAACTATCATATTTTCGGTTTTACCCTCATATGTTACTGTAAAGCCGGATTGTTTTATAATTTCCGAAGCCTCACTATAGGTTTTACCTAAAACATCAGGAACTTGTATAGTATCCTCATCACCTTCACCTTTTGTTACATAGAGAAGTATTTTAGAACCTTTATTTACGGTCGCCCCACTATGAGGTGCTTGGTTTACAATAGTATCACCACTACCAACTATTTCATATGTAAGACCTAAGCTATCAAGGATATTTACAGTTTCATAAGCTGATTTACCTGTATAATCTTCTACTGTTACAGTAGCGTTTGTATCATTTTGAGTTGATGACGCACTTTCATCTACAGGATAATCAGGCTCATATGCTTTATATTTTATAATATCCTCCATAAACTCTTTCATATATGGTGCTGGTGATGTAACACCGTCAATATACTGTTCCGGTTTATGTATTACAACCATAGATATTATTTCAGGGTTATCTACAGGGTAATATGATATAAATGAAACTGTATGAATATAGTCTGAACGTTTTCCCTGCTGGGCAGTACCAGTCTTACCACCTATGGCATAGCCCTCTATTCTAGCCTTTTTACCTGTACCTACTGTAAGAGTTGATTCCATATCTTTTCTTACAATATCAGATGTTTCTTTTGAAATAACACGTCTTACAATTTCGGGCTGTATTTCTTCGATAATATTTCCGTCATTGTCTATAATCTGACTTACAACATACGGACGCATTACCTTTCCACCGTTTATAACAGCTGAAAATGCGTTAAGCACCTGTATAGGAGTTGTAGTAAATGACTGGCCAAATGACATTGTAGCAAGCTCAGTTGGTCCTATTTTATCTACATCATACATCATATTTGAAAGAGAAACCTCACCAGGAAGGTCTATGTGTGTAAGCTCACCGATACCAAAATCTTTCTGGTATTTATAGAACTTTTCTGCTCCAAGAGCTGAAACCATATCCATCATAGCCACGTTACAAGACTGTGCCAAAGCACCCTCAATGTCTATAATACCGTGACCGTTATGCTCGTGACAAGGAATATCCCAACCACCAACACTACGACTTCCTGTACAGTTAAATGTAGTGTCAGGTGTTACAACACCCTCCTCAAGACAAGCAGCTACAACCATAGGTTTAAATATAGAACCTGGTTCAAATCCACTTGAAACATTGAAGTTATTCCAACTGCTATTTAAATACTCATACTTTTCCTCATCAGTCATATTTTCCCACTTGGAAATAAAGCTAGTATCAAAAGAAAGCTCTAAAGGTTCTGACGGGTTATTTCCATCAAAAGTAAGACCTTGTGCCATAGCATATATTTCACCTGTATTAGGGTTCATAGCCATAACAGACACATTTTCAGGGTTATGGTCCTGCATAGCTTTCCTTGCTATTTCCTCTGCATACTGCTGTATTGTATAGTCTATAGTAGTTACTATTGTGCTACCATCTTCAGGTAATATATCATTTCTAACAGCGCTTACATCACTGTCATAACTTATAAACGAACGACCGGCAACACCACTAAGCTCTATATCATACTCGCTTTCAAGACCCCACTTAGTATCACCACGTATGAAGCCTACAACATTTGACGCTATTGTTTTAAGAACATAATTTCTTTTTGTATCCTTTTCATATACAACTGCAGTTCTTAAACCAATGCCCATTTCTTCAAGCTTTTCTTTTTCCTCTCTAGATATACCTTTTTTTATGTACTTAAATCTAACACCGTCATATTTAAGTTTTCCGGATTCATCTACTGAAAAAATATCGTAAAGAGTTTCTTTTTCAACGCCTATAATCTCATTTAAAGCACTTATAACATCTTCTTTAGTGTTTTTAGCGTCACTAATGCCTTTATTTACTTTATCTTTGTAGGCATCATCAAGCTCTTTCATCGCTACTGGGTCAACTGCCACATTGTAAACTGTTGTACTTACAGCAAGTGGCTGTTTATTTCTATCTACAATAGCACCTCTATTGGGAGGTATTGTAGAATCACTAATCCTTGTAATCTGCTTACTTATAGCCTCCTGCTCGTATTCTGCACCTTTAACTGTCTTAAAGTAATAAACTCTACCTGCAAGAACTAAAAAGAAGCAAACAAAACAAAGCATTATAAATCTAATTTTTACATTTATTCTTCTTTTAACCTTTGACAAATAAATCAATCCTTATCAAATATACTAAACACTTTTGAAAAAAGATTTGAAATCGAAAGTTTTTCCTCGTTAGCATTTTCTTTATTGCTATTACTACTGTACTGTACTGTATAGCTTTCTTCAGGAACATTTATGTATATAGTCTGATACTGTTGAGGTTTTGCCATTCCTAATCGCTCAATAGCCTCTTTTTCAATGTTTTCTAAGTTTGTCTGCTCAGCTATTTCAGCCGAAAGAGCATTATTCTCACTTTTAAGCTCAGAAAGCTCAGTTTTAAGACCACTTATAATCTCTCTTTTTTCAACAACTCTTGCATAGGAACTCATAATAACGATACAGCCACAACAAATAATAATACCAAAAACAATGAACTTGAAACTCATTACCTTGTTTCTTATTCTCTCAGCTCTCTCCTGTCTTTCCTTAAGCTTTCTATTATCCTTTTTAGGCGTTACTTTCCTTTCCGGATAATACTGAGGAACTGTTTCGTATGCCACACTTGTTGTGTTATAACTTTCATTAGTATAACGGTTGTATCTTCCATTCCCATATGCTTTTTTTCTATTGGAATTTTTCCCTGTGGAAGCCATACCCCATACTCTCCCCTCAATTAATTATTTTCGTTCAAAAACTCTAAGTTTTGCACTTCTTGCTCTGTGATTTTCTAAAAGTTCCTCCTCACTTGGAAGTATAGGCTTTCTCGTTATAACCTTACCTTTAGAAACCTTATTACACATACAAACAGGAAATTCCCTAGGACAAGTACACGGGTCCGCCTGTTTTCTAAATTCATTTTTTACAATCCTATCTTCAAGAGAATGGAAAGTAATTATAGAAAGTCTTCCACCTGTATTTAAAAGGTCAACCATATCGTTTATAGCTGTTTTTAAAACATCAAGTTCGCCATTTACCTCTATTCTTATTGCCTGAAAAGTTCTTTTTGCAGGGTGAGGCCCATCTTTTCTTGCACCTTTTGGAACTGCTTTTTTTATGATATCTACAAGCTCGAAAGTTGTTTCTATAGGCTTTAATTTCCTTTCTGCAACTATAAATTCTGCTATTCTCTTAGCCCAACGCTCCTCGCCATACTCAAATATAATATCGTTAAGCTCTTTTTCGCTGTATTCATTTACAACTTCATAAGCACTTAAAGAACGGCTAGTATCCATTCGCATATCAAGTGGAGCATCTTGCATATAAGAAAAACCTCTTTCCGCCTCATCAAGCTGATGTGAAGAAACGCCTATATCAAGAAGAAAACCATCTGCTTTTTCGATACCAAGATTTTTAAAAACTTCTTTAACATTAGAAAAGTTACTATGAACAAGAGTTACTTTATCTTTAAACTCCTCTAATCTTTTTGTGGCAGCATTTATGGCGTTCATATCTTGGTCTATTCCTATAAGCCTGCCTGTTGTAAGCCTTTTGCAAATCTCATAAGAATGACCAGCACCACCTAAAGTACCATCAACGTATATACCATCTGGCTTTATATTAAGACTATCTATGCATTCATTAAGTAACACAGAAATATGATGAAACTCCATTTTACCACCCTTTGTACAACTAAAATTAAAACGTAATTGTCAACAAAACTGAATTCAAAAATCGATTTCAACTCTGTTCGCAATTCAAATTAAATAATATTCCTTTTAAGTTAGGCATATATTATATAAATTGAAAGAATACTTTCTTAAATTTAAACAAACAAAAATACACTTGCAAAGTTATCTATAAATAAGAATACTTTCCAAGTTTTTGTTAGTTTTGAACAAAACAGTTTACAGT
>JADIMX010000030.1 GCA_017694425.1 Candidatus Fimicola merdigallinarum | reverse complement strand
CATTTACACTTACAACAGTTTTTGAGAAATAATGTTTAATCTTATCTATAAACTCACACATACCTCTGTCGTCTTCATCAGAAAGTTTACTTATATCATCTCCGTAGCACTCACCTATATACTCACTATCGCCGTCAAAAATCAAATATCCTTTTTTTGCACTACCGTCAAGCATATGCTCCTTATAATTTACTACGCAGTAATATAAATCATCTGTATCCTCAAAAAAGTAAAAACCAACATTGTTAACTCTAACATTGCTTATATCCTCAAATATGTATTCTGCATCTGAAAAACATTTTATAAGAAATCTCTCATACTTCATCTGTTCTTGTATCTTGTCTACATTTTCATAGTGAGGTATTTTTAAAAGCATTTCTTCTGCAACATCATAATTGCCATAGTCAAGCTCTCTAACTGCATCTAAATATATATTTTGAGGTCGTATTATCTGTAAATATAAATATGCCCAAAATATAACTATTACTAAAACTGTAGAGTAAATACAAAATCTAATTCGTCTATCAAAATTTTTCTCAGAAAATTCATTCATTTCATCGTTTAAATTTTCATTATTTGCGTAATTTTTCATATATAAATCACCAACTTCTACATATACAATTATGTATAAAGTATAGGATATATTAAAAATTTTGTCAATTTACTCTAGTTTTTTAATAAAAAAGAGTAGATATAAAAATATCTACCCTTTATCATCAACAAGCTTTCTGCTCTAATCTTAACATATCAGCTATAAGTGCTATAAACTCGCTATTTGTAGGTTTACCCTTATGATTATCTATTGTATAACCAAAAAGTGCATCAATAGCATCTATCTTTCCCCTATTCCAAGCAACTTCTATTGCGTGACGTATAGCTCTCTCAACTCTACTAGGAGTTGTATTACACTTTTTCGCTATGGAAGGATAAAGCTCTTTTGTTATATAATTAAGTACGTCCATATCATTTACACTCATTATAATTGCCTCTCTCATATAGTGATAACCTCTTATATGGGCAGGAACTCCTATTTCGTGTAAAATGTTTGTAACCTTTGTTTCTAAATTGTAATTAGTGTTTTCAATAGTTTTTACATTTCCTATATTGCCATAGGCACAAGATTTAATTACAGGCTTTTCAGACATAAGTTGTCTTATTCTTCTACATAATGATTCCATATCAAAAGGTTTTATAATATAATAAGATGCTCCAAGCTCTATTGCTCTTTGAGTTATTTTCTCCTGACTTATAGCAGATATTATAATACATATAGGCATATTTACATCTTGCTTTTGAAGTTTTTCTAAAACACCAAGGCCATCAAGTCGTGGCATAATTCCATCTATAATAGCAATATCCGGTCTTAATTCCTTAATTCTTTCAAAAGCCTCTACACCGTCATATACAGTCTTGCACATTTCCATATCTTCCTGCTTATTGATATAACTACTTACAATATCACAAAAATCCCTGTTGTCGTCGGCTAAAAGAACCCTTATTTTTCTATTATTCAAAAAAATCCCTCCAATATATATTATATAAAACAATATTTTACAATTACATTGTAAATATGGAAAATATTTACTACGAAAGTTATTATAAATTATAAAAATATGTTTTGCAATAAAAGGAAATCGCTATAAAATCCCTTATAAAAACCTATTTTTACAATTATTTACACCATATCTGTTTTATAGTCTATATATTCTGATGTTAATTGTCATTTATTATATTAAATTAAAATAATTTGCATCACTTATTTTTTGACACTAAAAAAAGCCTTTTAAAAAAGGCCTTTTATTTTGGAATACCATATATAGATAAGCTAGTATTTTTATATCTTCTATCCATTGTAACATCTTCGCCGAACCAACTAGGCGAAACGAAACCATTCGCTTCACTTTCAGTATTAAACTCAACTTCAACAGTCTTAAGACCTTTAAGCTCACCGTCATACACATCAAGCTCAGCAACAAGATTATCATAAAGAGGTATTTTGTATCTTTTTTTTACAACAAATGGTGTTTCTCTTTTTAAAATAAGATTATCGTACTGTTCCTTTGTTATCTCAAGTTCAAACTCCTCTCTAGACAAAAGACCACTTCCCTTAACTGTAAGTACAAACTTTTCATTCTCTCGTCTTAATCTTATGGTAGGGCTTGTTGATATATAAGTTTGCTCCATAGATATAAAGCTATATTTTTCAATATCACTAGGACAAGATTTTACAAGGAATTTTCTCTCTATCTCCATATTTTTCTCCATTCCAATTATAAATAAACTACTTGATTTTTAATAGTGTCGCTAACCTCTTTATTTTCAAGTATTTCAACTATCTTAAGGGCGAAGTCCATAGCAGTACCCATTCCCCTTGATGTAAGAATATTTTTATCGTATACACACTTATCATCTTTAACAATAGCACCTGTAAGTTTATCTGTCATACTTGGGTAGCAAGTAGCACAAATACCATTTAAAAGTCCCATATTTGCAAATATTGTAGGTCCAGCACATATAGCTGATATAAGTTTATTTTCTTTGTTGTATTTTTCTATTAAATCTTTAAGACCACTATGTTTACCTAAGTTTGTAGTACCTGGAAGGCCACCTGGAAGAATAATAGCATCTCCGTCTAAAAATTTTCCTTCACTAAAAAGAATATCAGCTTTTACAGTTATATTATGTGAGCCTGTAACTTCTAATTTATCTGATATAGACACAGTTGTACAATCAATTCCTGCACGTCTTAAAATATCAACAGGTGTAAGTGCCTCTATTTCCTCAAATCCCTCTGCTAAAAAAACATAAGCTTTTTTACTCATAAAAATTCTCCTTTCAAAGTATATTAATAATTATATTATATACCAGCTACAAAAAAATAAAAAGCCGTTATAAAAACGACTTTTTATAAAACAATTATTTATTTTTATTCCAACCTGCTGTTACTTTATCAACAAATATAGCAATAGCACCGTCACCTGTTACGTTACAAGCAGTTCCAAAGCTATCCTGTGCAAGGTAGAGAGCTATCATAAGAGCTGTTAATGTTTCGTCAAATCCAAGCATTGACTGAAGTATACCAAGAGCAGCCATAACAGCACCACCAGGAACACCAGGAGCAGCAACCATTGTAACACCAAGCATAAGTATGAATGGGAACATATTCATAAAACTATAATCCATACCGTTCATCATCATTATAGCAATAGCACAGCTTGTAAGTGTTATTGTTGAACCTGAAAGATGTATTGTCGCACAAAGTGGTATAACGAAGTCTGCAACCTGTTCTCTTGCACCATTTTTCTTAGTCTGAGCAAGTGTTACAGGTATTGTAGCAGCTGATGACTGTGTTCCGATAGCTGTCATATATGCAGGTATCATATTCTTTATAAGTTTAAAAGGATTTTTTCCTGCTGTAAGACCAGATACTGTGTACTGGAAAATTATTATTACTATATGAAGAATTATTATTATAACGAAAACTCTAGCAAATACACTAAGTATCTGGAAAACAGTACCTGCTTTTGTCATATTCGCAAATATACCACAAACGTGGAATGGTAATAAAGGAATTATAAGGTTTGATATAAGCTTTGATATAATTTCCTGAAGCTCATTAAATACATTTTTTATATAAGTTCCTTTTATTGCAGATATACCAAGACCTATAAGGAATGAAAGTATAAGTGCTGTCATAACGTCCATAATAGGTGGCATTTCAATATTCATATAAGCAGTAAGAAGCTGATGTTCTGGATTTGTTGCGTCCATAACTAAAGCTCCCTCTTTTAAGAACATAGGGAAAACAGTTACATCTACAAAGTAAGCAAATGAACCAGATATAATTGTTGATATATAGGCAACACCTGCTGTAAGTGCAAGTATTTTACCTGCTCCTGTACCTAAGTCACCAATACCTGGAACAACAAACCCAATTATTATAAGTGGGATTGCAAAGTTTAAGAAGTTGCCAAAAATTCCATTAAATGTGGCAAAAATTCTTATAAACCAAGCTGGCATAAATGAACCGAATAATATACCAAGAATGATTGCAATAACTAAACGTGGTAATAAGCCAATTTTTTTCATAATAACCTCCTTAAAAATATACATATTATTGTGTGTTTACTATGTAGAAAAAATATTAGTCCGTCACACAAAGACATATATTGCATTTTGTCCTAAATAGAGCTACATAAACACACATTTATTATACAATATTAATAGATTACCATAAAACTTAAATTCTTTCACTATTTTTTTTATTTAAATCAAAATTATATTAAATTATAACAATATATAATTATAGACCACACAATATATCGTACATTCATATCACTATAGCACTATAAATAAAACCAAAAATTGTTACATTTGACAATTAAAACGTACTACCTATTGAAATTTGTTACAAACAAAAAACAGCAGTATAAATAATACTGCTGTTTTTATATTATTTGTTAGGTTTATATGAGCTTTTAAGTGAAACTATTCTGTTGAAAACAAGACCGTCTTCTTTTGTATCTTTTGTATCTACACAGAAATATCCATTTCTCATAAACTGGAATCTATCCCCTGCTTTCGCATCACTAATAGCCGGCTCTATATAACAGTCTTTTAAAACCTCAAGAGATTCTGGGTTCATTATCATATCACCGCTTGGGTCATCAGGATTATCAAGCATCATAGGTTCGTATAATCTTACATCAGCTTTTACTGCTGTATCTGCATTTACCCAATGAAGTGTACCTTTTACTTTTCTACCGTCAAAGCCTGAGCCACTTCTTGTTTCAGGGTCGTAAGTACAATGTACTTCAACTACGTTTCCATTTTCATCTTTTACAAAGTCTGTACAAGTAACGAAGTAAGCACCTTTAAGTCTAACCTCTTTACCTGGTGCAAGTCTAAAGTATTTTTTAGCTGGCACTTCCATAAAGTCGTCTTGCTCTATATAAAGCTCTCTTGAGAATGGAACCATACGTTTTCCAAGACCCTCATTTTCAGGGTTATTTTCAAGCTCCATATACTCTATCTGACCCTCAGGATAGTTTGTTATAACAAGTTTTAACGGACGTAAAACAGCCATTACAACATTTGTTTTAGCCTTTAAGTCATCTCTTACACAGTAGTCTAAAAGACCACTATCAACTCTACTATTAGCTTTAGAAACGCCAATTCTCTCACAGAAATCTCTTATAGCCTCAGGTGTAACACCACGTCTTCTAAGACCACTTATAGTAGGCATTCTAGGGTCGTCCCAACCGTCAACAAGACCATCTTCCACAAGGGCTCTAAGTTTTCTCTTGCTCATAACTGTATTTGTAAGGTTAAGTCTTGCAAACTCAATCTGTCTTGGTACAACATCAAAACCACCTACATTTTCAATAACCCAGTCATATAATGGTCTGTGGTCCTCAAACTCCATTGTACAAATTGAATGTGTTATTCCCTCAATAGCATCTTCAAGAGGGTGTGCATAGTCGTACATAGGGTATATGCACCATTTATCGCCTGTTCTGTGGTGGTGTGCGTGAGCAATTCTATATAATACAGGGTCACGCATATTTATATTAGGGCTAGACATATCTATTTTTGCTCTAAGTGTCTTTGAACCGTCAGGGAATTCACCGTTTTTCATTCTCTCAAAAAGGTCTAGGTTTTCCTCAACACTTCTATTTCTGTATGGACTTTCTTTACCCGGAGTACTTAAAGTGCCTCTATATTCTCTCATTTCCTCGGAATTAAGGTCACAAACAAAAGCCTTTCCGTCTTTTATAAGTTTTACTGCATACTCATAAAATTTATCGAAATATTCTGATGCAAAGTAAAGTCTGTCCTCCCAGTCAAAACCGAGCCATCTTACATCTTCCTCTATGGATTCAACATACTCAACATCTTCTTTTGTTGGGTTTGTATCGTCAAAACGAAGATTACACTTTCCACCATAGTACTTAGCAAGACCAAAGTTAAGGCATATTGATTTTGCGTGTCCTATGTGGAGGTATCCATTAGGCTCTGGAGGGAAACGTGTATTTAATTTACAAAGCCCTTCACTACCTAAGTCCTCCATTATATAACTGTGTATAAAATTTCCAGTTCCACCGAGTTCAGACTCTTTTGAAACTTCATTTTTGTTTTCATCAGCCATAAAATTTTCCTCCCAAAAATACTTAATTATCTAAAACAAATGATATTATAAATATAAACTAATGTCAATTATTCCTTAGCCACTCTGCAAAGTGTTTATCTACAATTTGCACACCACTATGATTTAAGTGGGCATCATCTCTAAAATTTTCATTTGTAAGCATACCAGTTTCCTTATTTACAATATTGTAATCTATATATGGTATGTTATTTTTATTTGCAAAGTCAGCAACTGTATTATGAATAATATCATAATTTTCTATATATTCCATAGAAACATTGGCAACCGGTGCTGTCACAAAATAAAGATTTATACCCTCTTTTTTGCAAAGGTCTATAATCTTTTCAATGTAATTTTTCTGCACCTTGTTAAACTCCCAGTTTTCGCCGTCATAACCTTTAAACTGGTTTGTTTCATTGTACTCATTTTCAGGCATAATAACATCACAGTATGTGTATCCCTTACTTCTGTAGTACTCTGTACCCTCAACAACAGGTGTAGCTTTTTTATGAACCCCATACTTTTCTTCAAGTTTATTTTGTATTTCGTTAGATTCATAAGCAAAATAATCCTGCTGATATCTTATAGGTAAAAGTTTATACTTTACTTTCTCATTTATAGGGAACACTTTCTTTATATACTCATCTTTAAGGCTCTGATTTTTTAAAACCTCAAAAAATGAGTTTGCTTGTTTCATTTCAAATTCATCTTTTAAAACGTCCCAATAAAGTTCTAAAACTACTGTTTTTGGTTTCTGACTATTTAAAACCTCTCTTAAAACATAGTAGCTTGTATCGTAGTGCTGAAGTGGTGTCCCCATCTGCCAACTGTTTGTCCCAAGTATTGTATCTATTATCTCTGGGTCAAAAGTACAGTATGAATGTGATGAGCCTATAAAAACTGTATCTATTGTGTTTGGCTCTTGATTGTAAAATTCACTATATCTCTGCTGTGTAAAAGCATTTATAACATTTTTATCTCCAGCAGATTTATACTTTAATCCTGTTTTATAGAAAACAAGACCTACAATTATTAAAAATGCAATTAGCTTTATAACTGTCTTAGAATTGGAAATAAATGAATTCTCCTGCATTGTAATAAACCCCCGTAGTAAAAACGAATATTGCTATAAGTGAATAAAATAAAACTTCCACTAAGGCTGGCTTTTTAACTATATCTGTGTGCATATCTCTGCCAAAAAGAGCTTCGGATATAAGCATAACAGCTATGGCAACTATAACTAAAATCAACTCATATATATTAAGCCCCATATTAGTGAAAACTTCATATAAATACTGTGGGTTAAACCAAGTAGTAAAACCTTCAAAAAGATTTCCTGTTATAAGTAAAGCATCTCCTATTGTATTTGCCCTAAAAAATATAAAGGCATATGATACAAGGCAGAATGTAAATACCATTTCAAAACCTTTTAAAGTTATACTATTTTCAATATGAAGTTTTTTCTTTATTCTATCTCTAAAGTTTAAAGTCATATCTCCAACAACTAAATATAAACCGTGTATACCTCCCCATATAACGAAAGTCCAAGCCGAACCGTGCCATAAACCACTTAAAAGGAATGTACACATAAGATTTCTGTAATGCTTTAACTTACTTACACGATTTCCGCCTAAAGGAATGTATACATAATCAGTAAACCAAGTTGAAAGAGAAATATGCCATCTCCTCCAAAATTCTTTTACTCGTAAAGCAAAAAATGGTCTGTCAAAGTTCCTCATAAGGTTAAAGCCCATAATCTTTGCAGAGCCTATAGCTATGTCAGAATATCCGCTAAAGTCACAGTATATCTGAAATGTAAAAAGTATACTGGCTAAAACATAATATAAACCACTATAACTTTCACAAGAGTTAAATATTGTGTTTACAGCAACAGCAACCCTATCTGCAATAACAACTTTCTTAAAATATCCCCAAAGCATTATTTTAAGACCTAAAACTGTTCTTTGAAAATCGGGATAGTGTCTTTTAAAGAACTGTGGAATAAGGTTTTCACTTCTCTCAATAGGACCTGCCACAAGCTGTGGGAAGAATGAAATAAAGAGCGAAAACTTACCGTAATGCTTTAATGGTTTTATTTTTCCTCTATACACATCTATTGTGTAAGCTGAAGCCTGAAAAGTATAGAAAGATATACCCATAGGCAAAACTACGCTAAACTCTGGTATTGGATAGCCTATACCCAAACTTAAAAATATATTCATAAGTGTTTCATTTATAAACACAAGATATTTGAATATAAAAAGCATACCAAAGTTTATAAGTAAGCATATTGTAAGATACCTTTTTTTAAGGTCAAGCCGACCTTTTTTATCAGCACTATATATTCTTATTCCTGCAACATAGTTTATAAATGTGGAAAATACCAGTAATATTATTAAAACTGGACTCCACGCCATATAAAATATATAGCTTGCCACAAGAAGAAGTATCCATCTTCTTTTATGAGGAATAGAGAAATAGGCTATTGTAACTACAATAAAAAATATTAAAAATTGAAAAGAATTAAATAGCATATCACACCTCTAAAAACTAAAAAATCTTTATATTTGATAATACAATAAACATAAAAAA
>JADIMX010000029.1 GCA_017694425.1 Candidatus Fimicola merdigallinarum | reverse complement strand
ATATATTACTTAGAATTTGATGATTTATATGAAAAAAATGATTTAATAAAGATTTCAGAAAAGGTTATTGAAAACTTTCAAATACTTTCTGGTATTACTTTTAAAGATACAAACGATTTATTACAATTACTTGTACAGCATTGTGTTCCAGCGTTTTATAGAATTAAATATAATTATCACTTAGAAAATAGTATATTAGATTTAATTTTAGAAGAATATATAGAGTTACATCATATTGTTAGAAAAGCAGTAAAGCCCTATGAGGATTTTATTAAAGCTAAAATAAATGATGAAGAATTAGTATATATAACAGTTCTATTTGGAGCATCATTAAGTAAAGAAGGTATGCTTAAAAATGTTATATATAATAAGAAAGCTGTAATTGTATGTACAAATGGCGTTACTGTTTCTAACTATATGTTAATAAATCTTAAAAAGTTATTTCCACAGATAGAATTTTTAAATTGTCTATCGATGAGGGATTTTTATAGCTATGATGAAGAGTATGATATTGTATTCTCAACTGTCAATGTTAATACGGATAAAATATTATTTTTGGTTGAGCCTTTTGCTGACGAAAACTCCAAAGAGATATTTAGAAAACGTGTACTAGAAGAAATTAATTATAGAAAGATTAATGATAATAGACTAGATGAGTTTGTAAATATTTTAGAAAATTATTCAGATAGTTTATCTAAAGAAGAGTTAGTTGAGCAATTAAGAGGTGTTTATCTTAACAATGGTAAGGAATTAGAACAAAATTCTAATGATAATAAGTTAAGTTTAAAAGATGTGTTGACAATAGATAATATAAAAATATCGAAGTTTGTAATGGAATGGAAAAGAGCTATAGAAATTACGGCGTTTCCTTTATTATATTCTAATAAAATTTATGCAAGATATGTAAAAAGAATGATTCAAATCATAGAAGAAGAAAAGCCTTTCATAATGATTGCCGACGGAGTAGCAGTAGCTCACGCAGGTGTTGATGATGGAGTGAGTAAAGTCGGTATTTCTCTTACTATTTTTCCGGAAAAAATATGTTTTAATGATTATATGAATGTTGACATTTTAATAGTTCTTGCAACACCAAACACGAAAGCACATCTATATGCTTTTGGTCAGTTATTAGAAATTCTTGAAGACACAAAAGCTATGGAAAAAATAAGAAAGTGCAAAGATGTTGAAGAGGTTATGAAGATTATGGATTTAGTTTAATTATTTAGGAGGAATATACTATGTTAGAAAGTTTAAAAAAAGATGTATGTGAAATTGCTAAAAGAGCACAGAGAGATGGTTTATGTAAACACAAATCAGGAAATTTTAGTGCAAGAGACCCTAAAACAGGTTATGTTGTAATTACACCTACAAGTGTAGACAGAGATTTATTAACACCAAGGGATATGGTTGTTATTGACTTAGAGGCAAATGTTATTGAAAATTTATCAAACTTAAGACCTACTAGTGAATCTTTAATGCATTTAATGATTTATAAAACAAGACCTGAAGTAAATGCTATTGCACATACACATTCAGCTTTTGCAACTTCTTTTGCAGTATTAAATAAACCAATACCAGCTATTGTATACGAAGTTGCTACATTAGGTTTAACAAAAGCAAGAATCCCAGTAGCACCATATGGCCGCCCAGGAACAAGAGAACTTGCAGAAAGCGTTATAGAACCTTGTAAAGAGGGAGATTGCTTTTTATTAGAAAAACACGGAGCTGTTGCTGTTGATAAAGGCGATATATATGAAGCATTCTTAAAAGCTGCATATATTGAAGAATTAGCTGAGTTATATTACAGATGTTTAGGTATTAATAACGGAAATGAACCAGATAGCTTTACTCAGGAAGAACTTTCTAGTTGGGCATACCCATCACAGATAAATATGAAATAATATAAATATTTATACATTGAAAGGTGGGGTAATAGTGAAGAAAATTATAAATAATCCAGATAAATATTTACAGGAAATGCTTGATGGAATATATATAGCTCACAACGATTTAATTACATATACAAATGATGATAAACAGTGCCTTGTTGCTAAATTTAAAAAAGAGGGTAAAGTTGGTATTGCAACAGGTGGTGGCTCTGGTCATTTACCATTATTTTTAGGATATGTTGGACAAGGACTTTTAGATGGTTGTTCAGTTGGAGATGTTTTTCAGTCTCCTAGTGCTGAACAGATGTTAGCTGTTACAAAGGAAATAGATAGTGGTGCTGGAGTTTTATATATCTATGGTAATTACAATGGAGATATATTTAACTTTGATATGGCTGCTGAAATGGCTGATTTTGAAGAGGATATAAGAGTTGAAAGTGTTGTTGCAGGTGAAGATGTTGCTTCAGCTGGGCCAACAAAAGACGGAAAGAATACAAGAAGAGGTGTAGCTGGAATATTCTTTGTATTTAAATGTGCAGGTGCAGCAGCTGAAAAAATGTTAAGCCTTGATGAAGTTAAAAGAGTTGCTGAAAAAGCTGCCAATAATGTTAGAACTATGGGTGTAGCATTAACACCTTGTATTGTACCTAGAGTTGGTAAAGCCGGATTCTCAATCGGAGAAGACGAAATGGAAATAGGTATGGGTATCCACGGCGAAACAGGTATAAGAAGAGGAAAGCTTGAGCCGGCCGATAAGGTAGTAGATGAAATGCTTGAAAAGATAGTTGAGGATTTACCTTATGTATATGGAGATGAGGTTGCAGTTCTTGTAAATGGTTTAGGTGCAACTACATTAGATGAGCAGTATATAGTAACTAGAAGAATTGATGAAAACTTAAAGAGTAGAGGTATTAAGGTTCATAGATACTATGTAGGAGAATATGCAACAGCATTAGAAATGGCTGGATTCTCTATATCATTATTAAAGTTAGATGATGAATTAAAAGAATATATAGATGCACCAGCTTGTACACCATTCTTTAGACAGTAAATATTATTATTTATAGAGGAGTGAATTTATGGATAGTAATTATTTAATAAAATTTATTGAAGAATTAAAGGATATAATGGCTAAAAATAAAGATTACCTTATAGAACTTGATAGTGTTGTTGGTGACGGAGATTTAGGTCTTACTATGAGTGATGGTTTTAAAGCAGCTTATGAAAGTGTAAAAGAATCTTCTGAAAATGACTGTGGTAAATTATTATATACTGCAGGTAAGGCTATGTCTACTGCAGTACCATCAACTATGGGAACACTTATGGCATCAGGTCTTATGGAAGCCGGAAAATCTCTTAAAGGCAAAGAAAATATTGATAATGCAGATATAGTTGTATTATTTGATAGCTATGCTAAAGGAGTTCAAAAAAGAGGTAAAGCTAATATTGGAGAAAAAACATTTTTAGACGGTATATGCCCTGCTGTTGATAGTTTAAAGGATAGCTTAAATAAAGGTCTTGATTTAATAGAAATGTCAAATCTTTCTTTTGATGAAGCTAAAAAAGGTTTTGAAAATACAACTAATATGGTTGCTGTACACGGTAGAGCTGCAACAAGAGGGGAAAACTCAAGAAGTTTAAAAGACCCAGGAGCTTGTGTGGCTATGCTTATTATGGAAGCCTTTAAAAATATAAATAACTAATAAATAAAATAGGGATAGGTAATATACTTATCCTTATTTATTTTTTATGTAGTTATTAAAATAGTTTGTCAAGGAGGTTTATGGTATGAATTTGAAAAATATATGTATTTTATTTGATGTTGATGATACATTATATGACCAATTTAGTATATTTGAGAAATCCTATAATAAGGTTTTTGGAGATAAATATAAGTTAGATTTAAATTTATTGTATAACAAAAGTAGATACTATAGTGAACATATGTTTAAATTAGTTGAAACTAACGAAAAAACAATTGAAGATTTGTATGTGTATAGAATGAAAAAGCCTTTTGAGGATTTTGGATACCATATAAGTGATGATGATGCTATTTTATTTCAGAAAGTTTATGCTGAGAATCAAAATTATATAGCTATTTCTGAAAATATGAAACAAGTCATTGAATTTTGTAGCTCTAATAATATAAAGATGGGAATAATAACAAATGGTTTATTTATAAATCAGTGGCAAAAGATTGAAAAATTAGGCATACTAAATTGGATTGGAATAAATGACATATTTATTTCCGAAAGTGTAGGTTTATCTAAGCCGGATTTAAATTTATTTAAATATGTTGAGGAGGAAATGAATTTATCTAAAGAATATACATATTATATAGGGGATTCTTTGAATAATGATGTTTTAGGTGTCGATAAAATAGGTTGGAATATGATATGGTTAAATAAAAGAAATTTAGATATAGATAATTTAGACGTTAATCCTAAATATATCGTAAATTCTGATGCAGAAATTTTAAATATTGTAAAAGAAATCATTGCTTCTTGATATTATAGATATAAAAAATTTTATTATTAATCTCTATGATTTTATAAGTATTTTAAGTATAAATGAATTTTGTAAATAAATATAAGTATATGTATTTTGAATAAAAAGCTAGTTATTAAAGTGACTAGCTTTTTTGGTTTAAAATGAAATTACATTTATAAATTTTAACATCATTTAAAAAACCATAAACAATATCATAACAAACATATAATACAACCCTAACATAGATAAGTTAATTTATAGGTGAAATGACAAACTTACATTTTAGGAGGAGTATTTTTAAATGAAAAAGAAAATATTATCAACAGCTTTAATTTTAGGCTTATCACTTATTCAGTCTAGTTGTATTTTTGCAAATAGTACAGATAAGTTTAGTGTTAACGTATATGACTTAAATGTGCCTAATGAATATCGAGTGCCTTATTCAAATTCTTCTGAAGGGTATTTTGAAGACGGTCTTGTAACAGGCTTTGGCTCTGCTGTGACATTTAAAGGATACAATGAAAATGGCGAACCTGAATTTTACGCAGTTACAGACAGAGGTCCTAATGCTGATGGACCTTTATATAACAACGGAAGCACTATTACTGAATCAAAAATATTTCCTTGTAAAGAGTTTACACCTAGTATAGCAACTGTAACATTAAGAAATGGAAAAGCAGAGGTTACATCTATAATAGAGCTTAAAGATTCTAACGGGAATAAAATATCAGGTTTACCACTTGAGATGGGTACAGTTGGTTCTACTGGTGAAACTGCGTTAGATATAGATATAAATAACATAGGTTATGACGTAAATGGTTTAGATACTGAGGGTATAGCTGTTGATAAAGAGGGTAATTTCTATCTTTGTGATGAGTACGGACCTTTTATTGTTAAAGTATCTCCAGATGGCAGAATAATTGAAAAATACTCTCCTGAAAACGGTCTTCCTGAAATTCTTTCAGAAAGGATACCTAACAGAGGTTTTGAGGGTCTTACAATAACTCCTTCTGGTAAAATACTTGCATCAGTTCAGAGTGTACTTGACATAAATGGAGAAACAAAAAACACAGCTTGTTTTACTAGAATAGTGGAGTTTGACCCAGTTACAAAGGAGACAAAAATGTATGCTTATCCGGTAGATGTTTCTTTATATAAATCTCCTAAAGACTGTAAGATAGGTGATATATATGCTATTGATGATAATACACTTCTTGTTATAGAACAGGGCAAGTTAAAAGACAAGACAATGAGTAACAATATATATAAAGTTGATTTATCTAGTGCTACGGATATTTCAAATGTTATGTATGAAGGCAAAGACCTTGAATATGCCACATCTAAAGATGATTTAGGTATTAATTTCTTGGATAAGGAGTTATATATAAATCTTAGAGAAAAAGGCTTTACAGCTGAAAAAGCAGAGGGTATTTGTATGACAGATGACGGAAAAATCGTAATTATAAACGATAACGATTTTGGTATTGTGACAAAAACTGTAGATGGCGAAAATGAAGATGCTGATATAACAGACTATGTTTATAATGCTTTAGACAAAACATATACTCTTGAGAGCGAAATTAGAAATCCTGTAATATCTATAGAGGAAAATACAGAACCTGCACAGGTTTGGGTATTATCAGAAAATACAAGTTATGAGTACGTTATGATTAGAAATCTAGCTAAAAAATTATCAGGTACAGATAGAAATTTTGATGTGAGCTTTAATGTTGAGGATAAAACTGTAAATATAACTAAAAATAGAGATTATATTGAAACAGGTATTGAAAATATTTACGAGGTTTTGACTGAAAAACCATCAGCTGAAAGTGAATGGACTTTAAAAATAGATGGCAATGACACAAAAATAAATTTATATAATATAAATGGATATAATTACGTTAAGTTATCTGACATAGATTCTTTAATATAAGCAATAAAAACTAGCTACCTTAAATATAAAGTAGCTAGTTTTTTTATTTAATTTGATTATAGCTATTATAGGACTTAAGTCCATTATAATTTGTTATTATATAGGTAGCTTTTTCTTTTCTCAAAAGCCCCTTTTCACAAAATTCTTTAATAATTCTAAGTAGATGTCTATAACTTGTATTTAATATCATTGCACAGGTAGTTAGCTGTACTGGAAATACGCCTTGGTTTGAATTTTTTAAAATAAACTTTGCCAAACGCATTTCTAATGGTTCAAGTAAATCGCTACTAAAATAGGTAGAATTATTAAGTCTATAGCTAAGTATCTGACAGGAGTTTAAAAGAAATATTCGGTCATTTAAAAGGGTATCTCTATATTGGGATAAGTTTATGGCTATACATAAACATTGGCGGATAGCCTGAACATTACAAGTCGGTTGCTGACGCCACAAAGATGACGCCTCTCCAAGCCAAGAAAGAGGTTTTTGATAACTTACACAAATGGTTTTATCGAAAGAATCGTGAGTTATTATAACTTCGCCCTTTACAAGAAAGTATAAATAATCAGATGGATAGTCACAACTTATGAGGTATTCATTTTTTTCAAACTCGTGTAGCTCGGATATTGAAAGTATATCTATATCTGAAATTGAGTCTAAACCGTTTTCTAATATATATTTATGACGCAATTCTTCAGATGAAATTTTCTTCACTTAAATCCCCTCCTATATTTGTGAAAATCTTTATAAGTGTTTAAATTTATGATTTTAAATATAATCAATACATACTATTATAATACATTTTTTCGAGTTTGTTATAAAAATATGTAAAAAAAACGTAAAAAGTGACTTATGTCATAGAAGTGTGTCGAAAGATTAGATATTATAGGGTCGTAACAATGAAATCTTACTATTCTTAAGGAGGAAGTAAACGTGAAAAAGTACCTTGTAACAGTTTTAGCATTAGCATTAGGAATGACAGTTATGGTAGGTTGTGGCTCAAACAAAGAGGAGAAAAATGAATTAAATGTTCAGTTTGTGCCTACAAACAATGACGGAACAATGGAGGCGAAAGCAAAGCCTTTTGAGGAGTATCTTTCAGAGAAATTAGGGTGTGAAGTTAATGTAACACTTGCAACAGACTACTCTACAATTGTTGAGGCTATGTCATCAGGTCAGGTAGATATTGGTATTATGCCACCGGCAGCCTATGTTCAGGCTAGAAATGAGGGTTCAGCTGAGGCTATTCTTACATCAGAGCTTCAGGACTATGACCTTGAAACTGGACGTCCAGCAGAAGGAGTTATGAGTGGAACATTCAAAGGTGAAATTTTAGTTAAAAAAGATAGCGATATAAAAACATTAGAAGATTTAAAAGGTAAGAAAATCGCTACATTAAGCCCTAACTCAGCTAGTGGATACATTTATCCGGTTGCAGAAATGAAAGAGGCAGGCATAGACCCTACTAAAGACTGTACACTTACAACAGTTAATGACATTCCAAGTGAAATGATTTCTGTTTTAAATGGTCAGTTAGACGCTTGTTTTGTTTTTGAGGGAGCAAGATATGTTTTCAAAGACAAATTTGCTGACAACGATATTATGGACGAATTAAGAGTTTTATATTATACAGATGGCGATATTCCTAATGATGCCATAGCTGTACAGAAAGATATGGATTCTGAGCTTAAAGACAAGGTTAAAGAAACATTCTTAAATATGGCTGAAGATGAAAGAGGCAAAGACGCTATGTCATTATGGGGACATAAAGGTTATACAGATGTATCAGAAACTGCATACGATACAATAGACGAGTATACACAGAAAGCAGTTAACTAGTCAGAAATATGGAGAGAGAAAACACAATGATTTGTTTTAATAATGTTTCTAAAGTATACCCAAATGGGGTAAAAGGTTTAGATAATGTAAATTTAAAGATTGATAAGGGAGAGTTTGTTTCAATTATTGGTCTTAGTGGTGCAGGAAAGAGTACATTTCTTAGGTCTATTAACCGTTTGATAGATATTACAGATGGCGAGATAATAGTTAATGATGTGTCTATAACTAAGGCTGACAAAAAGACACTTAGAAAGATAAGAAGACATATCGGTATGATATCACAGAGCTTTAACTTAGTAAAAAGAAGTACGGTACAAAAAAATGTTCTTTCAGGTAGACTCGGATATTACTCTACTATAAAAAGTATTTTAGGTATTTTTTCTAAAGAGGACTATGAGAGAACTCTTGAGGCTTTAAAATCAGTAGGCTTAGAAGATAAATTACACACAAGAAGTGATGAATTAAGTGGTGGTCAGCAACAGAGAGTTTCTATTGCTAGAACATTAGTACAGCAGGCTGATATTATTTTAGCAGATGAGCCGGTTGCATCTTTAGACCCTGTTACTTCAAGAAAAATTATGGCTGACCTTAGAAAAATTAACGAGGAAATGAACCAGACAGTTATCGTTAATATTCACTCTGTAGAGTTAGCGAAAGAATTTTCTAGCCGTATTATTGCCTTTAAGAGTGGTAAGGTAATATTTGACGGAACACCTTCACAGCTTACAGAAGATGAGCTTGATAGAATTTATGGCAGAAAAAAACCTGAGGTAGGTGTCAGTGATGAAGCTTAAAGATACAGTACATTTTGATTGGTACAAGAAGTTATTTCTTGTGGTTATACTTTTACTTTGCTTTATTGTAAGCTCATCAGCGACTGATGCAGATATTACAGAGTTTTTTTCTAATAGTAAACAGATATCAAATTTCTTAGGAAAATTTTTAAAACCTGATTTTTCATATATACCACAGATAATAGACCCATTAATTATGACTCTTAAAATGTCTGTTTTTGGTACAGCTTTAGGTGTTGTATTTGCAGTGCCTATTGCTTTTTTGGGAACAGAAGTGGTAACTAACAATAAGGTTTTAACCGCCTGTATCCGTTTTGTATTAAATATTATTAGAACAATTCCAAATCTTCTTTTAGCTGCACTTGCTGTTGCTGTAATAGGAATAGGAGAGTTTACTGGTGTTGTCACTATTGCAATTTTTACATTTGGTATAGTTGCACAGCTTGTATATGAGGCTATTGAAACTATTGACTTTAGTCCTATTGAATCCTGTGTGGCTGTAGGTGCTAACCGTATACAGATAGCTTTTTGGGCAATTCTTCCACAGGTAATAAGCCAAATAGCAGGCTATATATTCTACGCACTAGAGATAAATGTAAGAGCGTCAACAGTTCTTGGTTATGTTGGGGCAGGTGGTATAGGGGTTATGTTAAACTCATCACTTGCACTACTTCAGTACGGACGTGTTTCTGTAATTATTTTGATGATACTGATTACTGTTACTATTGTAGATTTTATAAGTGAGTCCATCAGGAGAAGATTAGTATGATTAAGGAAAAAAGCAATATAAAAACAATATTAGCTGTTGTAGTGGCTTTAGCCATAGTTATATATTCTGCAATAGGTATTGATTATTCTGGTTTAAGTACATTTTCAACAGCAATGGCAAAAGACGTTTTTGTAGGTCTTTTAAAGCCAGACTGGAGCTTTGTATATGACGGAAGTGGTGAGGACCTTTTAAGTCTTTTATTACTTACAATAGAAATTGCATTTTTAGGTACTTGCATAGGTGTTATACTTGCGTTTCCGGTATCTTTATTAAGTGCTAGAAAACTTTGGAATAGCTTACCTATAGTATCTAAGATTGGAAAGATATTTTGCGATATTTTAAGGGCTGTTCCTGAGCTTGTATATGCTATTATCTTCGTAAAAGTTGTAGGCCCAGGGCCATTTGCCGGAGCTTTAGCCATAGGTGTTCATCAGATAGGAATGCTTGGTAAACTTTTTGCAGAAGAAATGGAGAATACAGATGATAAGGTTGCTGAGTCTATGAACTCAGTCGGTGCAGGTTTTTGGCAGACACTTTTTTATGCTAGATTTCCACAGGTTATGCCTCTTTACTCATCTTTAGCACTAAACTATTTTGAAATTGCAGTTAGAAGTGCTGTTACATTAGGTTTAGTAGGAGCTGGAGGTATAGGAGCACCTTTAGTTTTTGCCATACAGGCAAGAAATTGGAGTACAGTTAGTATAATTCTTTTAGGTGTAATAATAACTGTATTCTTAATAGATATTATGGCAGGAATTATTAGAAAGAGGCTGAGATAATGAATATTTTACACATATCAGACATTCATTTTAGGAGAGAGTATAAAGAAAGCCCTAAGGCCTATGAAAGAATGTTAAGTAAAATGGATAACCCTTTAAATGCCTTAAAATTATGTATAAATAAGGCTTTGAGTGAAAATAAGGTTGATTTACTTATAATAACTGGCGACCTTACAGAAGACGGCGAATCAGAGGATTATCGCATTCTCAAAGAGAAAGTAGTTGAATTTACAGAAGGAAAAATTCCGGTAGTAGTTACACTTGGAAATCACGACGACAAAGCTAGTTTTAGAAAAGGCTGGCTTGGTGAAGCTGGTAGTGATGAACCATATTTTGATGTTTATGAAACTAATGAGTTTGATATTGTATCATTTGATAGCAGTTCTTCTACTAATTCTTCAGGAAATATTACAGAAGCTCACATTTGTTGGCTTAAAAATACTTTGGAAGAAAGAAAGTCTAAGCCGGTTATTATAATAACACATCATCATTTTGACGAAAAACAGGCTGTTATACCTTGTTTAAAGTGTGAAAATGAATTTTGGGATACATTGAAAAAATATAACGTAATAGGTATTTTTAATGGTCATACCCACCACCACGCAAGAGGGGTTTTTAATGATATATGTTATTACACAGCAGACGGAATGTCATTTTGTGGTGAAAATTTTTCAGACGGAATTGTAAGTTTTGAAGAAACTTATGGATATAGTGTATATAGCATTGAAAAGGGAATTGTAAAGAGTACAAAAATAGAAACTATATCAACAGGAAATGTAATAGATGTTTGCAAAGGAAGTGATTTAATATGAAAATGGTAGTTGATTCTCATACACATACTATTGCCAGTGCACACGCCTATTCAACTGTTATAGAGCTTGCAAAGGCAGGTAGCGAAAATGGGCTTGAAGTCCTTGCAATTACAGACCACGCACCAGCTTTAGAGGATTCATCTCCGGCATTACACTTTATGAATTATCACATACTCCCTAAAGAGTTGTACGGAGTTAAAATGCTTTACGGTGTAGAGTTAAATATTTTAGATTTCAAAGGTAATGTTGACCTTGACAATTCTTTATTAGAAAGACAGGATATATGTATCGCAAGTTTCCATACTATGTGTACAAAAGCTGGTACAAAAGAGGAAAACACAAGTGCTTACTTAGGTGTTATGGATAATCCTTTTGTAAATATTATAGGACACCCAGAAGACGGAAATATTCCTGTTGACTTTGAAAGACTTGTTAAAAAAGCTAAAGAGAGAAAGATATTGTTAGAGGTTAACAATTCTTCTTTAAAAACTGCATATTTCAGAAAAAACACAAGAGAGAATATGTGTGAAATGTTAGAATTATGTAGAAAAATGAACACACCTATTGTTTTAGGTACTGATTCTCACTTTGCTTTTACAGTTGGACAGTTTGATGAGGCTATAGAGCTTTTAAAGGAAATTAATTTCCCAGAGGAGCTTATTGCCAACACATCTGCTGAAAAATATTTAAGTCTTTTAGCCGAAAGAAGAAAGATGATATAATAATGTATATTTAGGGGTGTAGGCTGTGATAAGAAAGTTTAAATATAGTGATTTAGATTTTGTTTCTGAAATATGGCTTGATACCAATATAAAAGCTCACAGTTTCATAGAGAAAGAGTATTTTATATCTAACCTTGAAGAAGTTAAAAAAGCTTTTTTAGATGCCGAAATATACGTTTATGAAAATGATAAAACAAAGGAAATACAGGGTTTTATAGGTCTTATAGGTAACTATATTGCAGGAATTTTCGTGAAATATGGTTGCCAGTCTAAGGGTATAGGTAAAAATCTTTTAGATTATACTAAAACTATAAAATCTAGTATAAATTTGAAAGTTTATAAGAAAAATAATCGTGGAGTAAATTTTTATTTGAGAGAAGGCTTTTCTATAAAATCGGAAGATTTAGACGATTTTACAAAGGAAGTAGAGCTTAATATGGCTTGGGAAAAATAAAGTTTACTTTTATAGGGTTGTAGTTGAAATATATTTTAACTATAACCCTTTTTATGTTGGGAATAAATGTTCGATAAAACTAGGCGAATACTATATACTTTATTTTATTCATATGGTATAATTTTTTAGGATAATATTTTTAAAACTATTGAATATAGACGGAATTTTTTTCGTTTAATATAGTATGTAAATCGAAAATATGTTTTATATATTTTATAATGGAGGTGTTTTTTTGGATAAACCATTTAAAATCCATTCAGAATATAAACCAACAGGTGACCAGCCTGAAGCTATAGATAAGTTAGTTAAGGGCTTTGAAAATGGAGAGAAGTTTCAGACTCTTTTAGGTGTTACAGGTTCGGGAAAAACCTTTACTATGGCAAATGTTATTGAGAGGATACAAAAGCCTACACTTGTTATAGCACATAATAAAACTCTTGCTGCACAGCTATACAACGAGTTTAAGGAGTTTTTTCCCGAAAATGCAGTTGAATACTTTGTAAGCTATTACGATTACTATCAGCCGGAGGCTTACGTTCCTAGTACAGATACTTATATTGAAAAGGATTCTTCTGTAAATGATGAAATAGATAAACTTCGTCACTCTGCAACATCAGCTCTTTTTGAAAGAAAAGATGTTTTAATCGTTGCCAGCGTTTCCTGTATATATGGTCTTGGTGACCCTGAAGATTATAAAGAGCTTATGATATCTTTAAGAACAGGAATGGAAAAAGATAGAGATGATGTTATAAGAAAGTTAATAGAGATACAGTATGATAGAAATGATATGGACTTTCAGCGTGGTACATTTAGAGTTAGAGGAGATGTACTTGAGATTATACCGGCAGGAAAGTCTGAAAGTGCCATAAGAGTTGACTTTTTCGGTGATGAAATAGAGAAGATAACAGAAATTGATATTTTAACAGGGGAGATTATAGGCGAGAGAAACCACGTTGCCATTTTCCCTGCATCACACTATGTTACAACTCAAGATAAACTTAAAATAGCTATTGAGAGAATAGAAAAAGAGCTTGAAGAAAGGCTTGACGAGTTAAGACGTGAGGATAAGCTTTTGGAGGCTCAGAGGTTAGAGCAGAGAACTAACTACGATATAGAAATGATGAAAGAAATGGGTTTTTGCTCAGGCATAGAAAATTATTCAAGACATCTTTCTCTTAGAGAGGCGGGAAGTACACCTAATACTCTTATAGATTTCTTCCCTGATGATTTTTTAATAATAGCTGATGAGTCCCACGTTTCTATACCTCAGATACGAGGAATGTATGAGGGTGACCGTTCCAGAAAGACTACTCTTGTAGACTTTGGCTTTAGACTTCCCTCAGCCCTTGATAATAGACCATTAAAGTTTGATGAGTTTGAAAGCAAGATAAATCAAATGCTTTTCGTTTCTGCTACACCGTCTGTATATGAAAAGGAACACTCACAAAATACAGTAGAGCAGATTATACGACCAACAGGACTTTTAGACCCACTTATAGATGTTAGACCTATTGACGGTCAGATAGATGACCTTTTAAATGAGGTTAGGGCTACAACTGAAAAAGGTGACAAGGTTTTAATAACAACTCTTACAAAGAAAATGGCTGAAAGACTTACAGACTATATGAAAGAGGCTGGAGTTAGAGTTAGATACCTTCATTCGGATATAGATACCCTTGAAAGGCTTGAGATTATAAGGGACTTAAGAATGGGAGTTTTTGATGTTCTTGTAGGTATAAATCTTTTACGAGAAGGTCTTGATATTCCTGAGGTTTCTCTTGTTGCCATACTTGATGCCGATAAAGAGGGATTCTTGCGTTCTGAAACATCACTTATACAGACTATAGGTCGAGCAGCTAGAAATGCTTGTGGTCGTGTAATAATGTATGCTGATGTTATGACAGATAGTATGAGGAAAGCCATAGAAGAAACGGCGAGAAGACGTAAAATTCAGGAGGAATACAACGAGTTACACGGAATTATTCCTAAAACTATAAAGAAAAAAGTTCACGACGTTATACAGGCTACAAAGACAGTTGATGAAAAGCCTAAAAAAGGTCTTGATAAAGACCCTGAGTCTATGAGTGTTGATGAGCTTAAGAAGTATATTAAAAAGCTTGATAAGGAAATGAAGAGGGAAGCCTCAGACTTAAACTTTGAAAGAGCTGTTATACTTAGAGATGAGATTATAAAATTAAAGCAAATGCTTGATGAATGATTTTCAGAAAGGATTTAGAAAATGTCAAAAGATAAAATAATTATAAGAGGAGCAAAAGAGCATAATTTAAAAAATGTAAATCTTGAGATACCAAGAGATAAATTTGTTGTTTTTACTGGAGTTTCAGGCTCGGGAAAATCCTCCCTTGCCTTTGATACTATATATGCAGAGGGGCAGAGAAGATACGTTGAGTCTCTTTCTTCCTACGCAAGACAGTTTTTAGGTCAAATGGAAAAGCCAGACGTAGAGTATATAGAGGGGCTTTCTCCGGCTATATCCATAGACCAAAAGACAACTAGCCATAACCCACGTTCCACAGTTGGAACGGTAACAGAAATATATGATTATTTAAGGCTTTTATTTGCAAGAGTTGGTGTACCTCATTGTCCTAAGTGCGGTAAAGAGATAAAAAAACAGACCATAGACCAAATTGTGGACCAAATAACAGCTTTGCCGGAAAGAACTAAGATACAGTTACTTGCTCCAGTTGTAAGAGGTAGAAAAGGTGAGCACGTTAAAATTCTTGCAGATGCTTCCAAAAGTGGTTACGCAAGAGTTAGAATTGACGGTACTGTATATGAGCTTACTGACGATATAAAACTTGAAAAAAATAAAAAGCATACTATAGAAATAGTTGTTGATAGACTTGTAATAAAAGAGGGTATGCAGAAAAGACTTACAGAGTCCATAGAAACGGTAATGTCACTTACCGGAGGTCTTTTGGTGGTTGATGTAAACACTGGCGAAAGTGAGCTTACATTTAGCCAAAACTTTTCCTGTACTGATTGTGGTATAAATCTTTCGGAAGTAGAACCTAGACTGTTCTCTTTCAATAACCCTCAAGGAGCTTGTCCGGAGTGTACTGGTCTTGGTATGCAGATGAAGTTTGACCCTATTTTAATAGTGCCAAATCCTAATCTTTCTATATTACAGGGAGCTATAATCGCCCCAGGGTATAATTCCATATCAAATGGTGAGAGTATGACTGGTGTGCTTTTTAAGGCATTATCAGAAAAGTACGGTTTTAGCCTTGAAGTATCTTTTAGTGAGCTTTCAGATGAGGCTAAGGATATTATATTCTTTGGAACTAAAGGCGAAAAGGTAAGAATAACTTATACAGGTGTAAACGGTAGAGGAACTTACGATTACAGCTTTGAGGGTATAATAAATAATCTTCAAAGAAGATATAATGAGTCATCAGAGGCTATGCGTGGCGAGTACGAAAGTTTTATGACAAATATTACTTGCCCATCTTGTAAAGGTAAAAGACTTCGCCCTGAGGTTTTAGCTATTACAATAAATGGGAAAAGCATAGCTGATGTTACAGAAATGGCAATAAGCGATATACAGGCATTTTTCAATTCTCTTGTTTTGACAGAAAGAGAGGAAATGATAGCCGAAAGAATATTAAAAGAGATAAATGCAAGAATAGGTTTCCTTGTAGATGTAGGTCTTGATTATCTTACACTTTCTAGGTCGGCAGGTACATTATCTGGTGGAGAGTCACAGAGAATACGACTTGCAACACAGATAGGCTCAGGACTTGTAGGTGTTTTATATATACTTGACGAGCCAAGTATTGGACTTCATCAGAGAGATAATGACAAACTTTTAGACACACTTAAACATTTAAGAGATATAGGTAACTCACTTATAGTTGTAGAACACGACGAAGACACAATGCTTGCCTGTGACTATATTGTAGATATAGGACCTAATGCCGGTAAAGGTGGCGGAGAGCTTGTTTGTGCCGGAACAGTAGAAGATATTAAAAATTGCGAAAAATCTATTACAGGAGCTTATTTAAGTGGTAGAAAGTATATAGAAATACCGAAAGAGCGAAGAAAAATTAATAAGAATATGATGCTTAAGGTTAAGGGTGCTAGTGAAAATAACCTTAAGAATGTAAATGTTGATATACCGCTTGGGGTAATTACTTGTGTTACAGGTGTTTCAGGCTCAGGAAAATCTTCTCTTGTAAATGAAATATTATTTAAAAGATTAAATAGAGATTTAAACAGAGGAAAGGTTCGCCCAGGTAAGCATAAAGATATTACAGGCCTTGAAAATTTAGATAAGGTTATTAATATAGACCAGTCACCAATAGGAAGAACACCACGTTCAAATCCTGCCACATATACAGGACTTTTCGACCTTATAAGAGAGATTTTTGCACAGACAACAGAGGCAAAAATGAGAGGTTATCAAAAAGGTAGATTTAGTTTCAATGTAAAAGGCGGTAGATGTGAGGCTTGTTCCGGTGACGGTATAATAAAAATAGAAATGCACTTTTTACCTGACATATATGTTCCTTGTGAGGTTTGTAAAGGAAAGAGATATAACAGAGAAACTCTTGAGGTTAAGTACAAAGGTAAAACTATATCTGATGTACTTGATATGACAGTTGAGGAAGCACTAGAGTTTTTTGAGAATATACCTAAAATAAAGAATAAACTTCAGACACTTGTAGATGTAGGGCTTTCTTATATACAACTTGGTCAGCCATCTACAACACTTTCAGGTGGCGAGGCACAGAGGGTTAAACTTGCAACGGAACTTAGTAGAAGAAGTACAGGCAAGACAATGTATATACTTGATGAGCCTACAACAGGACTTCACACAGCAGATGTTCATAAGTTAGTTCATATATTACAAAGACTTGCAGAGGGTGGAAACTCTGTTGTTGTAATAGAACATAACCTTGATGTTATAAAGACTGCTGATTATATTATTGACTTAGGTCCAGAGGGTGGAAAAGGTGGAGGTACTATTGTTGCCAAAGGTACACCTGAGGAAGTTTGCAAGGTTTCTGGCTCATATACAGGTAAATATTTAGCACCTGTCTTAAAAAAGGCCATAAAAGAGTAAATTTATATTAAAAATGGGCTTATATATTTAATATAAGCCTTTTTTG
>JADIMX010000028.1 GCA_017694425.1 Candidatus Fimicola merdigallinarum | reverse complement strand
GAAAATAGTACAAGAACAAAAACTTCATTTGCCCTTGCTGGTAAATATCTTGGTGCAACAGTGCAGGACCTTGGTGTTTCTACAAGTAGTGTAAGTAAAGGTGAAAGTCTTATAGATACAGGAAAAACTCTTGACCAAATGGGTATAGATATTATGGTTATGAGAAATAGCTTTACAGGTGCACCACACGTTCTCGCAAAAAATGTTGATGCCCACGTTGTAAATGCTGGTGACGGTTCAAACGAACACCCAACACAGGCGCTTTTAGACCTTTACACAATACTTGATTATAAAAAACGTTTTGAAGGTTTAAAAGTAGCTATTATAGGTGATATATCTCATAGTCGTGTTGCTAGAAGTAATGTTTTCGGACTTACAAAACTTGGTGCAGATGTAACTTTAGCAGGACCTTCAACACTTCTCGGCGGTAGTGGTCTTTTAGGAGTTAAAACAACTCCAGATGTAAAAGAGGCTATAAAAGATGCCGATGTTGTTATGGGTCTTCGTATACAGTTTGAAAGACAGAAAACAACTGCATTCCCAGGACTTTCTGAGTATAGAGAGCTTTTCGGTGTAAATAAAGAGCTTTTAAAATATGCTAAAGATGATGTTCTTGTAATGCACCCAGGGCCTGTAAACAGAGGTATAGAGCTTAGTACAGATGTTATTGACGGAAAACACTCTGTAATAAATATTCAGGTTAAGAATGGTGTTGCTGTAAGAATGGCTATTCTTAAACTTCTTATAGAAGGGGGTAATAAATAATGAAACTTCTTATTAAAAATGGTAGACTTATAAATCCTGCGACAAATGTTGATGAGGTTTTAGACGTACTTGTTTGTGACGGAATTGTAGAAAAAATCGATAAAAATATAAATGAAGACGCAGATAAAGTTATTGATGCAGATAAATGTTGGGTAACACCTGGATTTATTGATGTTCACGTTCATCTTCGTGACCCAGGTTTTGAATATAAAGAAACAATAGCTACAGGAACAAGGTCAGCAGCAAAAGGTGGATTTACAACTGTATGTTGTATGCCAAATACAGACCCTGTTACAGATAGCGAAATTATGGTTGAATACATTAAAATGAAAGCTAAACGTGACGGAGTTGTAAATGTTCTCCCTATCGGAGCTATAACAAAAGGTCAGAAAGGTGAGGAGCTTGCGAACATAGGTCAGATGGCTAATGCCGGTGCTTGTGCTATAAGTGAGGACGGAAAAAGTGTACTTTCAGCAGGGCTTTTAAAAACAGCTATGAAATATGCAAAAATGTTCGATATTCCAGTTCTTTCTCATTGTGAAGACAGAAGTCTTGTAGGTGGTGGCTGTATGAATGCAGGTTCTGCAAGTCAGCTTTTAGGACTTAAAGGTATTTCTAACGATTCTGAGGAAGTTATTGTGGCAAGGGATATAATTCTTGCAAGAAGTACAAATTCAAAACTTCACATTTGCCACGTTAGTACAAAGGGAAGTATACAGCTTTTAAGAGAGGCTCACGCAAGAGGTGAAATGGTTACAGCTGAGGTTTGCCCACATCACTTTACGCTTACAGATGAGGCTGTAATGGATTATGACGGAAACACAAAAATGAACCCTCCTTTACGTTCAGCAGATGATGTTTTAGCAATAAAAGAGGCTTTAAAAGACGGTACTCTTGGAATTATAGCAACAGACCACGCACCACATAGCCTTGATGAGAAAAATTGTGAGTATGAAAAAGCTGCTTTTGGTATTGTAGGTTTTGAAACAGCCCTTCCTCTTGGAATAAAAGTACTTGTTGGAGAAGGTTGGCTTACACCATCACAGCTTATTGAAAAAATGACAATTAATCCTGCTAAAATGCTTGGAATTGATAAAGGTTCTATTGAGGTTGGAAAAGTTGCTGATATTACAATAATTGACCCAGAATCTGAGTACAAAGTTGATGTTACAAAGTTTGCATCAAAGAGTAAAAATAGTCCTTTTGACGGATACGAAGTTAAAGGAAAAATTGAGTATACAATAGTAGATGGAAAAGTTGTTGTTGAAAAAGGCGAGCTTGTTTAATTAGGAGGATTTTATGATAATAGATAGACTTATTGAGAAAATAAAAGAAACAAATAACCCTACTGTTGTAGGTCTTGACCCTAGACTTTCATACATTCCAGAGCATATAGTAAATGAGTGCTATGAAAAATATGGCAAAACTCCAAAGGCAGTTGCAGAGGCATTTTTTATATTTAATAAGGAAATAATAGATGCAACATATGACCTTATACCTGCTGTAAAACCACAGGTTGCTATGTATGAAATGTTTGGTCCAGAAGGTATGGAATGTTATATAAGAACAATACAGTATGCAAAAAGCAAAGGTCTTATTATTATAGGTGACATTAAGAGAAGTGATATTGCCTCAACAGCTGAAAGTTACTCTGACGGACATATAGGTCGTGTAGATATTGGTGGAGAAAAACTTGAAATCTACTACGAAGATTTTATAACATTAAATCCATATCTCGGAATTGATTCAATAGAGCCATACTTTAATAACTGTAAAGAATATGAAAGAGGTATGTTTGTTCTTGTAAAAACTTCAAACCCAAATAGTGGCGAACTTCAGGACTTAGATGTAAACGGTATGAAACTCTATGAAAAAGTTGGCTTACTTACTGAAAAATGGGGAGAAGAATTTAGAGGAGAATATGGTTACAGTAGCGTAGGTGCTGTTGTAGGTGCTACACACCCAAGTCAGGCAGAAGAATTAAGAAAACTTATGCCACATACATTCTTCCTTGTTCCAGGATATGGTGCTCAGGGTGGAAAGGCAGAAGACCTTGCTGTTTGCTTTGATGAAAATGGACTTGGTGCGATAATAAATTCATCAAGAGGAATTATATCAGCATACAAACTTGATAAGTATAAAGACAAGTTCTCTGAAAAGGATTTTGCTAAAGCGTCAAGACAGGCTGTTATCGATATGAGAGATGACCTTAATAAATATAGATTAAAATAATAATGTAAATTATGTTTACAGTGTTTTGAATTTTTAGTGCTAAATTGCTGTTTTTTAAGATTTTAAAAATAGTATAATTAATAATAATTTAAAATAAACAGGGAGTATTTTATTCCCTGTTATTTAATAAAATTTTGGAGGAAATATATGAAATCGGTACATATTGCAGAGATAATAAAAAATGAAGATATATCCGAAAATATATATGATATGACAATATCTGCTCCTGAAATAGCTGAATATGCAAAGTCAGGTCAGTTTATAAATGTGTATACCGGAAAAGGGGAATATATCCTTCCTCGACCTATCAGTATATGTGGGATAGATAAATCCGAAGGCACAATAAGAATGGTGTTTCAGGTTGTCGGAAAAGGCACAGAAATCTTTTCATCATTAAAAGCTGGTGACAGTGTAAAGGTTTTAGGTCCTCTCGGCAACGGTTATGAAATAGAAGAGTGTGAAAATAGTGTATTAATAGGTGGTGGAATAGGAGTACCTCCACTTCTTGAGCTTGCTAAAAATATAAAAGGTAAAAAATCTGTGTTTATAGGTGCGAGAACAAATCCTATACTTGTAGATGAGTTTAAGTCTTTAGGTGCAGATGTATATGTTGCTACTGATGACGGTTCAGAAGGGTTTAAAGGAAATGCAGTTGAGCTTTTAAGACAGATAAACCCAAGTGTTGATGCTATATATTCTTGTGGACCTAAAGTTATGCTTAAAGCAGTATCTGATTGGGCAGAGGAAAAAGGCATTGTTGCACAGGTATCTATGGAAGAAAGAATGGCTTGTGGTATCGGTGCTTGTGTTGGTTGTGCTGTGAAAATAAGAAAAGCGGGGGAAGAAGATTTTACTAACCTTAAAGTATGTAAAGACGGACCTGTATTTTTAAGTAACGAGGTGGTTTGGAATGAGTAATCTTATTACAAGTGTAAATATATGTGGTGTAGAAATGAAAAATCCTGTTACAACTGCCTCAGGTACTTTCGGTTCAGGTAGAGAATACAGCGAATTTGTAGACTTAAACAAACTTGGTGCTGTAACAGTAAAAGGAGTTGCATCTCACCCTTGGAAAGGAAATAACTCTCCACGTATTGCAGAAACATATGGTGGTATGCTTAATTCAGTTGGACTTCAAAATCCGGGAGCAGATTATTTTGTGGAAAATGATATTCCTTTTTTAAGACAGTTTGATACAAAAATAATTGTAAATATCTGTGGACATTCTATTGAGGAATATTGTGAAGTTGCTGAAAAGCTTTCTGATGCTGATATAGATATGTTCGAACTTAATATATCTTGCCCTAATGTTTCAGAGGGTGGTATAGCTTTCGGAACACAGCCTAAAATGATAGAAAAAGTTGTATCAGAAGTTAAAAAATACACAAAAAAACCTCTTATAGTTAAATTAAGCCCTAATGTAACAGATATTACAGAAATAGCAAGAGCAGGTGTTAGTGGTGGTGCTGACGCACTTTCTCTTATAAATACACTTATGGGTATGAGAATTGATATACACAGAAGAAAGCCTGTACTTGCTAATAAAATGGGTGGTTTTTCTGGTCCTGCAATAAAACCGGTTGCTGTTAGAATGGTATATCAGGTTTGTAAGGCTGTTGATGTTCCTGTAATAGGTATGGGAGGTATATCAACTGGTGAAGATGCCATAGAATTTATTATGGCAGGTGCAACAGGTGTAGCTGTTGGTACAGCAAACTTTGCAAATCCTTATGCAACAATGGAAGTTGTAGAAGGAATTGAAAACTATATGAGAAAATATGGTATAAAAGATTTATCTGAAATTCGTGGAATTATTGACTAAAAAAGGAGTATAAATATGTTAACTGCTAAGAAAAAAGAATTTATTGAATTTATGATGAGTGCTGATGTTCTTCGTTTTGGAGAATTTAAAACAAAAAGCGGTCGTCTTACACCTTACTTTATAAACACAGGAAACTATAAAACAGGTAAACAGATTGCTACTTTAGCTAAATTTTATGCTGAATTAATAAAAGAAACTTGTGGAGAAGACTTTGACGCTATGTTCGGACCTGCATACAAAGGTATACCTCTTGTAGCAGCAACAGCTGGAACTCTTGCAACAGAATATGGCATAGATAAAGCATATTTCTTCAATAGAAAAGAAGTTAAAGACCACGGCGAGGGTGGAAGTCTTGTAGGTTATAAGCCAGTTGACGGTGACAGGATTATAATTATAGAAGACGTTATCACAGCTGGTACAGCTATAAGAGAAACAATGCCTATACTTCTTGATAGTGCAAAAGTTACAGTTAAAGATATGTTTATATCAGTAAATCGTTGTGAAATAGGTCAGAATAGCGAAAAAACAGCTATAATGGAAGTTAAAGAGGAATTTGGAATTAATGTTCATTCTATTATATCTGTTATGGATATATATGAATATCTTAAAGAGCAGGGAACATACGGAGATGTTCTTGAAAATATGAAGAAATATATGGATAAATACTGTATATTATAATTAATTTTTCTGCTAAAATTTTATGAAGTTTATTGAATTATATATAGTTACTATTTTTCGTAAAGAGTGGTTAGCATAATATTTATTTTTGTGTTAGAGTATCTTATATATAATTTGTTAATATTTTCGAAATGTAGTAAAATATTAAGAGTTTTTATTTGAAGTTTTACTAAGTTAAATTTATACTAAAACAAAAAGGACTGAGATTTGTATTCTACAATAATCAGTCCTTTTATTTTTTATAATATATTATGAATTTAACTCATCAATAAGCTCTTTTACAGTTACTATTTTGTCTATTCTATAAGCATTTTCGCCACAAAATACAAGTGAATTATCCACATCACCTTTTACAGCACGAACTAATGCACTTGTTATACAATAAGGTATCTCGGCAGGGTTGCAATGCTCAAGACAATGATAGCACTTTGTTATATGCTCCTTTTCTTTTTCTCTAAGTTTTATAAAATCGTTTTTTAACGCTCTACCAGGCATACCAACAGGACTTTTTACAATAGTTATATCCTCTTTTTTAGCATTTACATATGCCATTTTATAGTTTATATCTGCGTCACATTCTTCAGTAGCAACAAAACGAGTAGCCATTTGAACACCGGCACAACCTAAGCTCATATAATGGTCAATATCACTTCTATCATAAACACCACCTGCAAATATTACAGGTATACTTTTTTTATACTTTTCTTCAAACTCTTTTACATAGTCTATTATTTTTACAACTTCTTCATCATAGTTTGAAAAATCATTACTTTCAAGTTGTTCAGGAGTAAAACCTAAATGTCCACCAGCCTTTGGACCTTCTATAACTACGAAGTCTGAAACCTTATTATATCTTCTATCCCACATTTTAAAAAGAACTTTTATGGCTTTTAATGACGAAACGATAGGTGCAAACTTAACATTACTATCTCCAATTAAAGCTGGCAATTCAATAGGTAATCCGGCTCCTGATATTATAAGGTCTGCACCACCTTCTATACAACATTTGATATACTCGTCATATCTTTTAGACGCTCTCATTACATTGACACCAATTATACCGTTGTTAGAAATTCTTTTTGCCTCTTTTATGTGATATTTCAATGCTTCAAAATTTGTTTCAGCAGAATGTTCGCCAAAAGATTTTTCGTTTTTATACCCTGGTTGGGCAGCAGATATTATTCCGATAGCACCTTCCTTTGCTACAGCACCAGCAAGAGAAGAAAGGCTTATACCAACTCCCATACCTCCCTGAATTATGGGAACTTTTGCCACTAAATTGTCTATAATTAAAGGTTTAAGTTTCATAAAAATCATCTCCAAAAAATAGTTTGAATATCATAGTATCTATATTAAAACTATAATACATATAACACGTAGTGTCAATAACTACATTGTAAAACTATCGCATAAATACCTTGAAATACTTATATTTCGGGGTATTTGTCGTAAAAAAACTATTGACTAAATAAGCGATATAATATATACTTTGATTATCAAAATATTTGATATATAATTGTTATGGAGGAATATATGGAAGAAACATTAGCTGTTATAAATAAACTTTTAGTCGAAGTTTTCAATGACATACTTTTAATAGAGGAAAGTGCTTTAAAGTCAGGGCAGTTCAATGATGTTTCCGTAACAGAGATGCATACAATAGAGGAAATAGGTATGTATGAACCTAAAAGTATGAGTGAAATTGCAAAAAAATTAAAAATAACTGTAGGAACTCTTACTGTAGCAATTAATAACCTTGTAAAAAAGGGTTACTGCGAAAGATATAGAAGTGAAAACGATAGACGAGTTGTTAAAGTTGGTCTTACTAAAAAAGGTAGACTTCTTTATAGAGTTCACGAAAAGTTTCATACTGATATGGTTAAAACAGCAATTGCAAATTTGTCAGCTGAGGAAGATATAGCTTTGAGAAAAGCATTAGAAAACCTCAGTGCATTTTTGAAAGAAAATTACAATTTAAATTGTAAGTAATATTATTGGTTGAAAAGGAGATAGTTATGTATTCTTCTAAGATTGTTTATACTGGAAGTTACGTTCCAGAAAGAGTTGTTACAAACGACGAACTCTCTCAGATAGTTGATACAAGTGATGAATGGATTTCCACTAGAACAGGAATAAAAAAACGTCACGTTTCAACTGGAGAAAATGCATCAGACCTTGCATCTAAAACAGCTGAAGATATACTTAAAAAGGGAAATATTGACCCTCTCAGTATTGAGCTTATAATAGTTGCGACAGTATCAGCAGATTATTCTACACCTTCAACAGCTTGTCTTGTTCAGGCTAAAATAGGTGCTAAAAATGCTGCTGCTTTTGACGTAACAGCTGCTTGTTCAGGATTTGTATACGCTGTAAGCGTAGCAGATAAATTTATAAAAACAGGTACATACAAAAATGTTCTTGTTATAGGTACAGAAGTGCTTTCAAAAATTACAGACTGGACAGATAGAACTACTTGTGTTCTTTTCGGTGATGGCTCAGCTGGAGCATTTCTTGAAAGATGTGAAACTGGTGGTATTATTGCTGAAGATATTGGAAGTGACGGAGAAAGAGGAATGTCACTTACAGCAAGCAATATATTAGCCTCAAATGCTTTTAATGATGTAGAAAAAGTTCCTAGCTCTTGTATAGCTATGGACGGTAGAGCTGTTTTCCAGTTTGCTACAAGACAGATACCTAAGAGTATCGAAAATATAATTGAAAAAACAGGAATAGACAGAAATGAAATAAAATACGTCGTTCCACATCAGGCAAACTCAAGAATTATAGAGATTATCTCAAAGAAAACAGATATCCCTATGGATAAATTCTACATAAATATGGAAAACTACGGTAATACATCATCAGCAAGCATACCAATAGCTTTAAATGAAATGGTAGAAAAAGGTATGGTAAAAAGAGGCGATAAAATAATTATCACTGGTTTTGGAGGAGGACTTACTTGGGGAACTCTTCTTGTTGAATGGTAATAATTAATTATTATAAATATTTATTTAACTTTAGGAGGAATTTAAAATGGTATTTGAAAAAATTAGAGAAATTATTGCAGAACAGACAGGTAAAGAAGTAGAAGAAATAACAATGGAAACAAGCGTTAAAGACGACCTTGAGGCTGATTCATTAGACCTTTTCCAGATTATCAATGATATCGAAGACGAATTTGATGTAAAAATCGAAGATGCAGAAGCTATCAAAACAGTTGCAGATGCTGTAAACTTTGTTGAGGAAAATATGAACAAATAATTTTTTACTTTAAGGATAAGGGTGAAAAAAATGTACACAGATATTTGTGAAATGCTTGGAATAAAATATCCTATATTTCAAGGGGCTATGGCGTGGATTTCAGATTCTGACCTTGTTTCAGCTGTATCTGATGCAGGTGGACTTGGTGTTTTAGCAACAGGTCATCTTGACGGTGAAGGTTGTCGTGCTGAAATAAGAAGAATAAGAGAGAAAACAGACAAGCCTTTTGCTGTAAATGTTATGCTTTTATCTGCCCACGTTGATGACATAGTAAAAGTTATATGTGAAGAAAAAGTTCCAGTTGTTACAACTGGTGCAGGTTCACCATTAAAATATATGGCTCAGTTTAAAGATGCAGGTGTTAAAGTAATACCTGTTGTTCCGTCAGTTGCTATGGCGAAGAAATTCGTAAAAGACGGTGCTGATGCTGTTATTGCAGAAGGAACAGAGTCAGGTGGTCACGTTGGTAAAACAACAACTATGGCACTTGTTCCACAGATTGTTGATGCTGTTGATGTTCCTGTAATTGCTGCCGGTGGTATTGCTGACGGTAGAGGAATGGCTGCAGCTACAATGCTTGGAGCTTCTGGTTTCCAGATAGGTACTCGTTTCCTTGTAGCAAAAGAGTGTACTGTACACGATAATTATAAAGCTAAAATATTAAAAGCAAAAGATATTGATACTACTACAACAGGTCAGTCTACAGGACACCCAGTAAGAGTGCTTAGAAATAAACTTTCAAGAGCATTTGAAAATCTTGAAAAAAATAATGCGTCACCAGAAGAGCTTGATGCACTTGGTAAAGGTTCTTTAAGAAGAGCTGTTAAAGACGGTGACGTTGACAATGGTTCTGTTATGTCAGGACAGATTGCCGGTCTTGTTTCTAAAGAACAGACTGCTAAAGAAATGATAGAAGAAATGTACAATGAGTACACAGAAATTATGGGTAAAGCATCTAGCTTAACAAGATAATTTCTTAAATTAAAAACGGACGCAGACAATTAATGTTTGCGTTCGGCTTTATTATATTATGGTATAAATAATAGGTGGTAGAATATGAAAACAGTTTTTATGTTCAGCGGACAGGGTGCCCAGTATATGGGTATGGGTAAAGAATTATACGAAAATTTTGAGTGTGCAAAAGAAGTATTTGATAGAGCAGATGAAGTACTTGGATTTTCTATAAAAGATATGTGCTTCGAAAATAGAGAAGAATTAGATAAAACAGAAAACACTCAGCCGGCTATACTTACAGTTAGTACTGCGTGTTTAAAAGTTTTAGAGGAAAAAGGTATAAAACCTGATTATGTAGCAGGTTTAAGTCTTGGAGAATATTCAGCTCACGTTGCAAGTGGTTCAATTAGTTTTGATGATGCTGTTGCACTTGTAAAAAAACGTGGTAAATATATGACAGAAGCAGTTCCTTTTGGTGTAGGTGGAATGTATGCCATTATGGGACTTGATAGAGAAACAGTTTTAGAATGTTGTAAGGAAGCATCTGATATAGGTTATGTTGCTCCTGCAAATTATAATGCTCCAGGACAGATTGTTATAGCTGGTGTAAAAGAGGCTGTTTTTAAGGCATCTGAAATAGCTAAGGAAAAAGGTGCAAAACTTACAGTTGAGCTTAATGTAAGTGGTCCTTTCCATACAGAGCTTTTAAAACCGGCATCAGAAAAACTTGCCAAAGAGCTTGAAAATATAGAATTTAAAAATATGGAAATCCCTGTAATAACAAATGTTACAGGCAATGTGATTGAAAATAACGAGGATATAAAACCTCTTTTGATAAAACAGGTTATGAGCCCAGTTAAATGGGAGGATACAATAAAAACTCTTGAAAGTTTAGGAGTAGATACTTTCATTGAAGTAGGTCCAGGAAAGGCTTTAAGTGGTTTTGTAAAAAGAACACTTAAAGGTGTAACAATTCTTAATGTTGAGGATATGAAATCTCTTGAAAAGACACTTTCTAAACTCAATGTTTAAAATTTAAAAAGGAGAAATATTATGCTTAAAAATAAAACAGTTATCGTAACAGGAGCTGCAAAAGGTATAGGTAGAGCTATTTCTGTACGTTTTGCAAAAGAAGGTTGTAATATTGTTTTGAATTATAGAAGTAATGTTTCAGATGAACTTATAGAAGAAATAAAAAGTTATGGTGTTGAGTGTATGCCATTTAAAGCTGACGTAAGTGTATTTAGCGAGGCTGAAACACTTATAAAAGAAGCTAAAAAACAGTTTGGTTCTGTTGATGTTCTTGTAAATAATGCAGGTATAACAAGAGATATGCTTCTTATGAGAATGTCTGAAGAAGATTTTGATTCTGTTATAAACACAAATCTTAAAGGAACATTTAATACAATAAGACACGCATCATCAATTATGCTTAAACAGAAAAGTGGCACTATAATAAACCTTTCATCAGTTGTAGGTGTTATGGGTAATATTGGTCAGGCTAATTATTCAGCATCAAAGGCTGGAGTTATAGGTCTTACAAAATCAACAGCTAGAGAGCTTGCTACAAGAGGAATAACTTGTAATGCTATTGCTCCAGGATTTATAGAAACAGATATGACAGCTGTTCTTAAAGAGGAAACAAAAGAAGCTATGCTTAATGCAATACCTCTTAAAAAGTTTGGTCAAGCAGAGGATATTGCAGAAACAGCTGTATTCCTTGCTAAGAATAGATACATTACAGGTCAGGTCATCAATGTAGATGGCGGTATGGTAATGAACTAAGAGAGGAAGGTATTTTAATTTTATGAATAGAAGAGTAGTTGTTACCGGTATGGGTGCCGTTACACCTGTTGGAAATAATGTTAATGACTTTTGGAATAGTCTTAAAAATGGTGTAAGTGGTATAGATTTTATAAAAGGTTTTGATACATCAGAGTTTAAAGTTAAAATAGCTGCTGAAGTTAAGGATTTTGACCCTACTCAGTACGTTCAGAAAAAAGAGCTTAAGAGAAATGATAAAGTTTCTATATACGGAATAGCGGCAGCAAGTCAGGCTGTTGAGGATTCAAAACTTAACCTTGACGAAATAGATAAAGACCGTTTTGGTGTAATTGTTGGTTCTGGCATAGGTGGTATGATAACTATACAGGAGCAGGTTGGCAAACTTTTTACTAAAGGACCTTCAAAAGTTTCTCCACTTTTTATACCTATGGCCATAAGCAATATGGTTGCCGGAAATATAGCTATAAAATTTGGAGCTAGAGGAATTTGTGAAAACGTAGTTACAGCTTGTGCAACAGGTACAAACTGTATAGGTGATGCTTTCAGAAATATTAAGCACGGATATTCAGATGTAATAATCGCCGGTGGTGCAGAGGCTTCAATAACAGAGATAGGGTTAGCAGGATTTACAAACCTTACTGCACTTTCTTCAAATAACGACCCTAAAAAAGCTTGTAGACCATTTGATAAAAATAGAGATGGCTTTGTTATGGGTGACGGTTCAGGTGTTGTTATACTTGAAGAGCTTGAACACGCACTTAAAAGAGGTGCTAAAATATATGGTGAAGTTGTTGGATACGGTGCAACAGGTGACGCTTATCATATGACAGCTCCTTCCCCGGACGGAAGTGGTGCCGGAAAAGCTATGAAACTTGCTATGGCAGAGGCAGGGATTACACCTTCTGATGTTTCTTATATAAATGCTCACGGAACAAGTACTCCTGCAAATGAAACTTCCGAAATAAAAGCTATAAATTATGCCTTAGGTGATGAGGCTGTAAATGTTCCAGTAAGTTCAACAAAATCAATGACAGGTCATCTTCTAGGTGCAGCTGGAGCTATTGAGGCTATTGCTTGTATAAAAGCTCTTGAAGAAGGATTTATTCCACCTACACTTAATGTTGATGAAAAAGATGAAAGCTGTAATTTTGACTGTGTACCTTACGTTGGAAGAAGTGCAGATTTAAAATATGCTTTATCAAATTCTCTTGGTTTTGGAGGACACAACGCTGTTCTCTGTTTCAAAAAATGGGAGGGCTAATAAATGAACTATAACGATATAAAAGAACTTATTAGTATAATAGATAATTCTAAACTTACAAATTTTGAATTATCTATGGATAATGTCAATGTAAAAATGAGTAAAACTGGTGCAGAATTTACACCAGTTGAAAATAGTAATGTGCCACAGCAAACTGTAGTTTCACAGTCTGTACAACCAACTACTCCTGTTATGCCTGTTGTTGAAGAGGAAACAATAGCTGAAGAAAAAGTAGAGGTTTCAGGTGATATTGTTAAATCTCCTATTGTTGGTACTTTCTATGCAAGCACAAGCCCAGGAAAACCTCCTATTGTTTCAAAGGGTGATAAGGTTTCAAAAGGTGATGTACTTTGCATTGTTGAGGCGATGAAAGTTATGAACGAGATAACAAGTGACTTTGATGGTGAGATTCTTGATATACTCGTTGAAAATGGTCAGTTTGTAGAGTTTGGCGAACCACTTTTTGTTATCGGATAAGGAGAATTTTATTATGATGGACGTAAATGAAATTATGAAAATATTACCTCATAGATATCCATTTCTTCTTGTAGATAGAATAGATGAAATCGTTGAGGGTGAAAAAATTGTTGCAACAAAAAATGTTACAATGAACGAACCATTCTTTCAGGGACATTTTCCACAGCTTCCAGTAATGCCAGGTGTTCTTATAATAGAGGCACTTGCACAGGCTGGAGCTGTTGCAGTTCTTTCAAAAGAAGAATTTAAAGGAAAAATTGCTTTCCTTGTAGGTGTAGATAAGGCTAAATTTAGAAAAAATGTAGTTCCAGGAGATACACTTCGTCTTGAAGTTGAGCTTTTAAAACTTAAAAGAAATGCAGGTATTGCTAAAGGTATAGCATACGTAGGAGATAAAAAGGTGGCAGAGGCCGAAATTACATTTATGATTGGATAAATTCCAAATTTTTTGGAGGTGTTTTTGTGCTTGAAAGAATTTTGATAGCTAATAGGGGAGAAATAGCAGTCAGAATAATTAGAGCTTGTAGAGAAATGGGTATACATACAATAGCTGTTTTCTCAGAGCCGGATAGAGATGCCTTACACACACAACTTGCTGATGAGGCTGTATGTATAGGACCGGCTAGAGGTTCGGATAGTTACCTTAATATGCAAAATATTATAAGTACTGCTGTCCTTAGAAAAGCTCAGGGAATTCACCCAGGGTTTGGTTTTCTTGCTGAAAATTCAACATTTGCCACTATGTGCGAGGAATGTAATATAAAATTTATAGGTCCAGACCCAAAAACAATAGATGAAATGGGTAATAAATCTAATGCTAGACAGCTTATGATAAAAGCTAATGTTCCTGTAATACCAGGTAGTGATGGTATTGTAAATGGCATTGATGAGGCTTATAAAGTAGCAGAAGAATTAGGATATCCTGTAATTGTTAAGGCATCTGCTGGTGGTGGCGGTAAGGGTATTCGTATAGTAAGAGAAAAAGCTGAATTAGAAAAAGCTTTTGAATCTGCTCAAAGTGAAACTATTGCGGCTTTCGGTGATGATTCTATGTATATGGAAAAACTTATCGAAAATGCTAGACATATAGAAGTTCAGATACTCGGTGATAATTTTGGCAATGTTATTCATCTTGGCGAAAGAGATTGCTCTATGCAGAGAAGAAATCAGAAAGTTCTCGAAGAAGCACCTTCGCCGGCTCTCTCTGAGGAAATCAGAAAGAAAATGGGTGAGGCAGCTATTCGTGCAGCCAAAATTGTTGGGTATAAAGGTGCTGGTACAATAGAATTTTTATATGATGAAAGCTCAGAAAAATTCTATTTTATGGAAATGAATACACGTATACAGGTTGAACACCCTGTTACTGAAATGATTACAGGAATAGATATTGTTAAGGAACAAATAAGAATTGCATCTAATGAACCATTATCTGTTACACAGGAAGATGTTGTTTTTAAAGGTCACGCAATAGAGTGTCGTATAAATGCTGAAAATCCATCTAAAAACTTTGCACCGTCACCAGGTAAAATAGACTATCTTCTTATGCCGGGTGGTGGATTAGGATTGCGTGTTGATAGTGCTGTATATGCAGGTTATACAATACCTCCTTTCTATGACTCTATGATAGCTAAAGTTATAACATACGGTTCAGATAGAAATGAAGCTATTGCAAAAATGAAACGTGCATTAGAGGAATTTGTTATTCACGGAATAGATACAAATATAGAGTTCCAAGAAGCTATACTTAACAATAAATTGTATTTAGAAGGTAAATTTGACACTTCTTTTATAGGCAGAGAGATAATTAAGTAAACGCCGTAAAGAGTAAGGAGGGATAGACCTTTGAATCTATTTAAAAAGAAAAATTATATTAAAATCCAGACTAATCAGAATACAAAGATAGAAGATGATATTGATTCTCCTATTATTCCTGATGGTCTTTGGTTAAAATGTAAATATTGTAAAAAGACTATATACAACAAAGATATAGGTGAATATAAAATTTGTCCTCATTGTGGTGGTCATTTTAGAATAGGTGCTATGGAAAGAATTTCTCTTATTACAGACGAAGATTCTTTTGAAGAAATAAATGCAACTATGGTTTCAAAAAATCCTATGGGTTACCCTGATTATGATGTGACAATTAAGAAAGCACAAGAAAAATCAGGACTTAAAGATGGTGTTGTAACAGGTATATGTACAATAAATGGTTTTAAAACTGTTATTGCTGTTATGGATAGTAACTTTATGATGGGCTCTATGGGTTCTGTTGTAGGTGAAAAAGTAACACGAGCGGTTGAAAAGGCTACAGAATTAAAATTGCCTATTGTAATATTTACAACATCTGGTGGTGCTAGAATGCAAGAGGGTATTATATCGCTTATGCAGATGGCAAAAGTAAGTTCTGCTCTTGCGAAGCATAGTGACGCAGGTCTTTTATATATTACTGTACTTACAGACCCAACAACAGGTGGTGTAAGTGCAAGTTTTGGTATGCTTGGAGATATTATCCTTGCAGAGCCTAAAACACTTATAGGATTTGCAGGTCAGCGAGTTATAGAGGGTACTATAAACGAAAAACTTCCGGAAGGATTTCAGACAGCAGAGTTCCAGCTTGAACACGGATTTGTTGATAAAATTGTAAGACGTGATGAACTTAAAGATACTATAGGAAAAATACTTAAAATACATTGTTATGAGGGAGGTAGTTTTTGATGAACAGAGCTATGAAATCTGTTAATATGTCTAGAATGATTTCAAGACCTACAACTCTCGAATTTATAGATGAGATTTTTGATGATTTTATAGAATTTCATGGTGACCGTCTTTTTAAAGATGATAAAGCTATTGTAGGCGGTATTGCTACTATTGATGGAAAGCCTGTAACTATTGTAGGTGTTCAGAAAGGTCATACAATAGAAGAAAATCTTGAAAGAAACTTTGGTTCTCCTAATCCTGAAGGCTATAGAAAGGCTTTACGCCTTATGAAACAGGCCGAAAAGTTTAATAGACCAGTTATTACATTTGTTAATACATCAGGTGCATACTGTGGTATAGGTGCTGAAGAGAGAGGTCAAGGAGAGGCTATTGCGAGAAATCTTATTGAAATGGCCGACTTAAAAGTTCCTATTATATGTATATTCATAGGCGAAGGCGGAAGTGGTGGAGCTTTAGCATTAGCAGTTGCTGACCAAATTTTTATGCTTGAAAATGGTATGTATGCTGTTCTTTCTCCGGAGGGCTTTGCTAGTATTCTTTGGCGTGACCCTTCAAGAGTTGAGGAGGCAGCTGAGCTTATGAAAATAACAGCCGAGGACCTTTTGAATAATAAAGTCATTGATAAGATTATTCCAGAACCTGAAGAAGGTCTTCATAATAATCTTAAATTTACAACAGATATACTTAAAACTGAGCTTATAAAAGAGCTTAAAACTCTTTCTGCCAAAACTAAAGATGAGTTATTATCAGAAAGATACAAACGATTTAGACAGTTTGGTGAGTTCAGCGAATAAAAATATGCAGCCTTTGGGCTGCTTTTTAATTGTTTTTGTATACGACTATAAAATTTTGTGATATAATAAACACAAATTATACATACTTTAAAAGTTTAAATATTATCAGGAGGATAAAAAAATGGCAGTAATTGAAGAATTAATTAGACTTGAAGATAATGGTACTATAAGTTTTGGTAACTATTTAATGGATACAAAGAAAAAGGTACTTGATTTTGAGGTTGAAAATGACCTTTATAAAGTTAAAACATTTAAGGAGATTACAAAGCTTGAAAAAAATGGACAACTTCTCCTTGAGGCTGTACCTGGTGCTACAATACATAATTTCAGTACTACTGATAGAGGTGCAAGTTTTGTTGTTGAGGCTTTAGAAGATATCCAGCTTCTTATGGAGCTTGAACCAGAAACAGACTACAGACTTGTTGTAGATGATGTTAATATGGGTGATGTAAAATCTAGTATGTCAGGTAAAATAAATTTTAGTGTTGAAGTTAAGAATGCACCTGTAAATGTAAAACTTGAAAGAATATAATTTAGAATATAGTAATTGGTTATATTAAGGTTATACTATTAGGCGTGTCAAAAAATAAAAAGGCACGCTTATTTTTCTAGTAAACTGCTATGAAGGTGTGATTTTTTTGAAATCAAAAACAGTCTATGTGTGTAGCGAATGTGGATATAAATCTGCTAAATGGCTTGGTAAATGTCCAGGTTGTAATAGTTGGAATACATTAGAGGAATCGGAACAGGAAGTTAAGAAAACCTCTAAAAAGGTTATTTCAAAAAGAAAAACTGCTACAAAGCTTTCTGAAATTAAAGTAAATAACAGCGATAGATTATTAACTAATATAAATGAATTTAATAGAGTTACAGGTGGTGGCATAGTACGAGATTCTGTTATGATACTTACATCACCACCAGGTGGAGGTAAATCTACATTAACTTTAACTATTGCAAATAATTTGGCGTCACAAGGTTTAAAGGTTATATATGCTACTGGAGAAGAAAGTGAAAGTCAGATAAGAGCTAGGGCTGATAGAATACTTGAAAATATAAACGAAAATATATGGATTATTTCTGATACAAGTATGAATAGTGTTATTGATGCTGTAAATGAAATAGAGCCGGATTTTATGGTTATAGATAGTATACAGACTTTCGCTTTAGAGGAATTATTGCCGGCTAGAGCAGGAAATCCGGTTCAGACTATGGAATGTGCGTCTGAAATTGTAAGGATAGCTAAATCTGGTAAAAAGCCTTGTTCAGCTATTATAATAGGTCAGATGAATAAAAATGATGAAATAGCAGGGCTTCGTTCTCTTGAACATCTTGTTGATGCTGTATTTGTAATGGAGGGTGACGGCGAAAGCGAGCTTAGAAGTATTACTTCCACAAAAAATCGTTTTGGAAGTACTGGAGAAATGGGATTTTTCTCTATGACAGAAAAAGGTCTTTTGTCTATTGATAACCCTTCGGAGTTTTTCGTAACACAGCGAGAAGTTGGTACAGGTGTTTCTGGTAGTGCGATAACTGTTGTAAGAGAAGGTTCAAGACCTATAATAGCTGAAATAGAAAGTCTTGTTTCAAATTCTTTTACACCTTACCCATCAAGAATAGGTGAATCTATAAAAAGAGAACAGCTAAATACAGTTATATCTATATTGGAACAACGAGGTGGTATAGACCTTTTTAATAAGAATGTTGTTATAAAAACAACAGGTGGTATAAAACTTAAAGAGCCATCTGTAAATCTTGCTATAATTGTTAGTATAGCATCATCAGTTTATAATAAACCTGTTCCAAGCGATTTTGCTTTTATTGCTGACGTAGGTCTTACAGGCGAACTTAAAAAAATCCCTAATTTAGAAGGTAGAATAAAAGAGCTTTCAAGAATGGGGTTTAAGAAGATATTTATTGCAAAAGGCAATGTTAAGAAAAGTGATTTAAAAAATATTGAAATACTTGAATTTAATACATTAAAAGATGTTTTGGTATTTCTTTTTAAATAGGTTTTTATAAAAATATTACAATTATTGGTGTGAATACAAACAAAAAATGTACAATTTTATTAAATGTTAATTTTTTGAACATATACTTTAATTCATAAGTTATATTTTTATTCTATATAAAGCCTATTTTAATTTACATTAACGAAAGTTATTGTTATATATTGATTTTTGTGAAAAAGCTGTTAAAATAATCAAAAATAACATTTTGTAGTAAGAGTGGTAAACAAGTGTATTTTTACAGCGAACAAAGGAGGAAATTGAATGAGCGAAATAAGAATTCAGAAATTTAAAAAAGTTCTTGTTGCTAATAGAGGAGAAATAGCCATAAGAGTATTCAGAGCTTTAAATGAACTTGGAATACAGACAGTAGGTATTTTCTCAAAAGAAGATAAATATTCTCTTTTTAGAACAAAAGCTGATGAGTCATATATGCTAAATCCTGAAAAAGGTCCTATTGATGCATATCTTGATATTGATGAAATAATAAAAATAGCAAAGTCTAAAGGTGTTGATGCTATTCACCCAGGATACGGATTTTTATCAGAAAATCCTGAATTTGTTGAGGCTTGTGAAAAAAATGGAATTGCATTCATAGGTCCATCAAAAGATATTATGTATGCTATGGGTGATAAAATATCATCAAAACAGAACGCTATTAAATGTGGCGTTCCTATAATACCAGGTGTTGACCACGCAGTTAAAACAGAGGCCGAAGTTATGAAAATAGCTGATGAAATAGGTTATCCTGTAATGCTTAAAGCCTCAAATGGTGGTGGTGGCCGAGGAATGCGTATCGTAAACTCTAAAGAAGAAATGCCTAAAGAGTTTGAAGAGGCTAGAAATGAAGCTAAAAAAGCATTCGGCGATGACAAAATATTTATTGAAAAATATTTAAGAGACCCTAAACATATTGAAGTACAGATTATAGGTGACAAATACGGTAATGTTGTTCATCTTTACGACAGAGATTGTTCCGTACAGAGAAGACATCAGAAAGTAGTTGAGTTTGCTCCTGCTTTTACAATTAGTGATGAAACAAGAAATAAAATCTTTGCAGATGCAATAAAACTTTCAAAATATGTTGGTTATAAAAATGCAGGTACTCTTGAGTTCCTTGTAGATGCTGATGAAAATTACTATTTCATAGAAATGAACCCTCGTATACAGGTTGAGCACACAGTTTCTGAAATGGTTACAGGTATTGACATTGTTCAGACTCAGATACTTATAGAAGAAGGATATCCTTTAGATTCAAAAGAAATAAATATACCTTCTCAGGAATCTGTTATGTGTTCTGGATATTCTATACAGATGCGTGTTACAACAGAAGACCCTTCAAATAACTTCCTTCCTGATACAGGAAAAATATCTGTATACCGTTCTGGTGCAGGTAACGGCATAAGACTTGACGGTGGTACTGCATATACTGGTGCAGAAATAACACCATATTATGATAGTCTTCTTGTTAAAATTATAGCTACTGATAGAAACTTTGAAACAAGTGTAAGAAAAGCTGTCAGAGCATTAAAAGAAACACGAATTAGAGGTGTAAAAACAAACATTCCTTTCCTTATAAATGTATTACAGAATGAAACATTTATGAAGGGAAAATGTGCTACTACATTTATAGAGAGAACTCCTGAACTTTTTAAAATAACATTAGGACAGGATAGAGCTACAAAAATTGCAGAATTTATCGGAAATAAAATTGTAAATGAATCAAAAGGTGAAAAACCTTACTTCGAACCAATAAAAGAACCTAGATTCGATGAAACAAGAAAAATTTATGGTGCTAAAGATGAATTCTTAAAACTTGGTGCAAGAGAATTTACACAGAAACTTATGCACGATAAAAAACTTTATGTAACTGATACAACAATGCGTGATGCACATCAGTCACTTATGGCTACAAGAATGAGAACAACAGACCTTTTAAAAGCTGGTCCGGCAACAAACGTAGCTATGGAAAATGCTTTCTCTGTTGAGGCTTGGGGTGGTGCAACATTTGACGTTGCTTATCGTTTCCTTAAAGAATCTCCTTGGGTAAGACTTGAACAGCTTAGCAAGAGAATGCCAAATACTCTTATACAGATGCTTCTTCGTGCATCAAATGCTGTTGGATACACAAACTATCCGGATAATGTTGTTAAAGAATTTATTAAAGTTTCTGCTGAAAGAGGCGTTGATGTTTTCAGAATTTTTGACAGTTTAAACTGGATTGAAAATATGAAAATGCCTATTGAAGAAGCTCTTAAAACTGGAAAAATAGTAGAGGGTGCTATTTGCTATACTGGTGATATTTTAAATCCAAAAGAAACTAAATATACTGTTGACTACTATGTAAAGAAAGCTAAAGAGCTTGAAGCATTAGGTTGTCATATATTCGCAATAAAAGATATGGCAGGACTTTTAAAACCATATGCTGCAAAAGAGCTTTTCTCTGCTCTTAAATCAGAGCTTAATATACCTCTTCACTTACATACACACGATTCAACAGGTAATGGTGTAAGTACAGTTCTTATGGCTGCCGAAGCTGGAGTTAATATTGTTGACCTTGCTATTGAGTCTATGAGTACATTTACAAGTCAGCCATCTATGAATTCAGTAGTTGAGGCACTTGCCGGAACAGAAAGAGATACAGGTATTAATCCTGATGAAATAAGAGAGCTTAGCAGATACTATGGTGAAGTTAGAAAAATTTATAGTGGATTTGAGAGTGAAATGAAAACTCCAAATACAGAAATATATAAATATGAAATACCTGGTGGACAGTACTCAAATCTTCTTGCTCAGGTTAAAGAAATGGGTTCTGCTGATAACTTTGAAGAAATCAAACATCTTTACAAAGAGGCTAATGACCTTTTAGGAAATATCGTAAAAGTTACACCTTCATCAAAGGTTGTAGGTGACCTTGCAATATTTATGTCTAAGAACGGTCTTAATAAAGATAATATACTTGTTGACGGTAAAGACCTTTCATATCCAGATTCAGTAGTTGACTACTTCTCAGGAAACATAGGTCAGCCAGACGGTGGTTTCCCTAAAGAGCTTCAGGAAATAGTACTTAAAGGTAAAAAAGCTATAACATCTCGCCCAGGAGAGCTTTTACCACCAGTAGATTTCGAGGCTATAAGAAATCATATAACAGAAACACACAAAATTAAATCTGTAAACTCAAGAAATGTTTTAAGTTATGCATTATATCCAAAGGTATATGATGATTACTGTACACATCTTGAGTACTACAATGATGTAACAAGACTTGATAGCCACGTTTACTTCTACGGACTTAGAAAAGGTGAGGAAACTATCCTTAAAATCGGCGAAGGTAAAGAAATTATAATAAAATTTAATGATATGTCTGAGCCTGACGAAGAAGGATATCGTGCACTTTCATTTGAAATCAATGGTGCTATGCGTGAGATTAAAGTTCTCGATAAAAACCTTGAAGTTAAGAGCGATAGAAAGCTTAAAGCTGATAATAATAATCCTGCACACCTTGGTTCAACAATTCCTGGTACAGTAGGTAAGATACTTGTAAAAGAAGGCGATAAGGTTTCTAAAAATACAGTGCTTATGACTGTTGAGGCTATGAAAATGGAAACAAGTGTTGTTTCTAAAGTAGAGGGAACAGTAGATAAAATTTATGTAAATGAAGGCGAAAAAGTAAATCAGGGTGACCTTCTTGTATCATTTGTAATAGAATAAATTTAATATTTTAATTAAAAAGGTATCGATATATAGTCGGTACCTTTTTTATAATTTTAATTTATATCTAATCAAATATATATAAGTTTTTTATATGTCGTTTTCGACAAAATTTGTCATTAAAAACTGCTATTATACTTTAAATATTGTCAATACTTAATATTATGATATAATATAGTAGACTTTTATAGTTAAAACTAAGGAGGAAATTTTATGAAGAAAACAGTCCAAGGGGCAACCGTATTATTTCTCAGTATGTCCTTTTGTTTTAATACAGCATTTGCAGAAATAAATACAAATGCTCATAGTTGGGCAGTTGAATATGTCAAAAAATCGGTGGAGCTTGGAATTATGCCGTCAGAATTTGCATATAACGCTACTGCTGGTTTAACAAGAGAGGAACTCTGTATAATGGCAATTAATTTTTATAAGGCTAAAACTGGAAAGAATATAACAGTTTCTGCTAAAAGCCCATTTACTGATGCAAAACGTACTGAAATACTACAGGCATACGAGCTTGGCATTATGAATGGTACTGGAAATAATAAATTTGAACCTAAAAAAATTGTCAATAGAGAACAGCTTGCTATGGTAATAATGAGAACTTTGAAAGCTTGTGGTATGGATAGTGTACCTAAGACAAACTCAAAAACTTTTAATGATATGGATAAAGTAGGCAAGTATGCAATAGAGGGGATAAATTTTGTAACTTCTACCGGAATTATGAATGGCTCTAATAACAGTATAAATCCTTTAGGAAATGTGACGAAGGAACAAGCTAGTACTGTATTTATGAACGCATATAACTTAACAATAAAAAAATCTGTTGTTATAAATAATAAAACATTAAATATAGGTGATAATGTAAGTACTTTGACAAGTAAATTTGGTTTGCCGGATAGAGTTGATTCTAGTATATATGGCTATCAAAGATATGTTTATAATAAAGATTATAATAATCTTTTTATGGTTGGAGTGTCAAATGGTGTTGTAGTTGATGTGTGCTTATTTGGAAAAGCTAGTGGATACGGTAATTTTTTAATTGGTAGTGCATTTAATTCAAATGGTGTATCTTATGACTATGACAAAAATACAGGTAGAGCAATTTTACAAGATACATTTAATAATATAAATATTTATTACGATTCAACAACAAAAAATATACATTGTATGAAAATTAGTGATAAAAAAGCTACTCCATCTGTAAATGTGCTTAATTATAATAGTAAACTTGAAAATGATATAGAATTAGAAATATTTGATATAATAAATTCAGAAAGAGCTAAGTTAGGTTTACAGCCTTTAAATTGGGATATTAGACTTCAAGCATCTTCAGAAAATCATTCAAAGGATATGGCAAGAAATAGGTATGTAGGATACAATAACAAAGATGGAAAAACACCTTTTGAAAGAATGAGTCAGGCAGGTATGCAATTTAAGTTTGCGTCAGAAACAATAGCTATGGTTCCAGGTGATTCTATAGATATTATGGGTGATTTTATGACTAATGTAGCAAAAAAAGGTAATATATTAAGTAAATCCATAGATAATGTAGGTGTTGGCGTAAGTGCACAGAGTTTAAATCTATATGTAACAGTAGATATGTGTAAATAGTAGTGTGACTAATGTTAGTTTATTCGTTTGTAGATGATAATATGGTAAATGAAAATTTTAAAGAGTTTTTATCATATTGTTTAAGTAATTCAACTTACTTTTCGCTAACATTTATTGATGATAATATAGAAGTTTATGATTTAAATAAATTTTTAATAAAATCATTTGATACAGATTTATGGTATTGCTATAAAGTTTTTGAAAATCCGTTACACATTAAACTTTATAAATCTGATATATCATTGTTAAATCCATTGTTAGAGTATTTTAGTTGCTTATTCCCTAAAAATACGAAAGGCATAGAAGATATTTGTTTCTTTAAGGATACTGATATAATGTTTGGTAGTGTTACACACGAAAATTTGGCTCAAATAATATTATCTAATAAAAATGATATATCTATATAT
>JADIMX010000027.1 GCA_017694425.1 Candidatus Fimicola merdigallinarum | reverse complement strand
GTCCAAGAAGAAGAGATGTAAGAAGTGTCACAAAAGGAACTATAAGCATCTCAAGAATATCTGGAACAATTTTTCTAAGTTTATTTTCAATAAATGCACAAAACCAACCTAAGAAAAGTGCTGGTATTACTGAACTTTGATAACCTGTTATATTAAAATCTATTCCAGCTATATTTATTTTTAACGCTTCTGCTACTCCATTAACTACGTCCCACTTGTCTGGTAAAGAAGGTGAAACGAGCATAAGTCCAAGAACTATACCAAAAACAGGAGAACCCCCGAATTTTTTACACGCTGACCAAGTTACAAGAACAGGTATAAATGTATATGCTGTTCCTGTGAGGACTGAAAATATTGAATTAAATTCAGCTGACATATTATATCCTAATGTTGTTATAAGTCCCTGTAATCCCATAAGAATACCTGTTGCAAGTAATACTGGTATTATAGGAATAAAAACATCAGATATAGTTCTTGTTATATCTTGAAATTTATTTGTATTTTTATTATTTTTTGATGTTTCTTTTGTAGATATTGTTACATCATCATCAATTCCACAAAGTTTTTTAAACTCTGTACATACTTTTCCTACATATCCTGTTCCGAATATTACTTGATGCTGACCACTTTTTACAAAATATCCTGATGCTCCCTCAGCATCTTCAACGGCTTTTTTGTCAATTATACTTTCGTCTTTTACTGTAAGTCTTAATCTTGTAGCACAGTGAGATACAGTTTCAATATTATCTTTACCTCCTAATCCTTCTAAAACTTGTTTTGCTGATACTTTTGGTTCTTTTTTCATAAATACTCCCCTTTCTCGAACTAGTTCGATAAATTGTTTTTTAAAAGTTCGATATATAAAATATCGAACCGGTTTGATAATCAATTTATATCATATTATTATAGTAATGTCAATATACTTTCATAAAATTTTTAATTAAAAAGTATGTCCATTTTGTATTGAAACATCAAATATATTATGAGCTTTTTCAGGTTTATTCCCTTCTATAAGATTTGTTATTATTTCAACAGATTTTGTTGCTAAATCTTCTATAGGTTGAACAACTGATGTTATAAGCTCATCTCCTATTCTTGTTATATATGTTCCGTCATAGGATATTAACTTTAAATCTTCTGGAATATTTATGCCTTTTTCTCTAGCAATTCTACAACAAGCCATTATTGCAATATCTACCCCTATTATACAATCTGTATCTGGAAATGTATTTATTGCTTTTTCTGATATATTTTTGTAAGACTCTACAGAAAAACCTTTACCTTCCATTTTTATATTGTTAACTTTTACACCTTTTAGCTCTAACACTGATTTTGATACTTTATAAAAATCACTTGAAGCAATATTTGCAATCCCTCTACCTGTAATAAAAACAACATCTTTACAACCTTTTTTTATAATCATATCAGAAACAATCTCCGCTGCCCTAGCATGATTTGAACATACTGTTGGAATATTATTACTTATAAATCTATCAAGTGTAACAATGGGGCGTTTTATATTTATGTACTGCTCAGTTTTTAAAGTATGAGAACCCATTATTATTCCATCCATAACTTTTCTTTTAAGCATATCTAAATATTTTTCTTCAACTTCAGGTTTATCATCTGTACTACAGACCATTGTCATATAGCCTTTTTCAAAAAGTTTTTGTTCTGCGTACTTTATAAATGTAGAAAAAAATGGGTGCATTATATCTGGCATAACTATTCCAACTACATTTGATTTGTCTGTTGAAAAATTTCTTGCAATTTGACTTGGTATATAGTTAAGCTCTTTCATAGCATTTTCAACTTTTAATCTGGTTTTTTCTGAAACATAACCTGTATTATTTATAACAATAGAAACAGTACTTTTTGATACACCTGCTTTTTTTGCAACATCATTAATATTCGCCAATTAAATCACTTCCTAAATATTTATATAAATAAGTATATCACAGTATCTTTATCCTAAAAAGTATTTTAATATAACATAAAATAAAAACCTCTTTAACTTTTACATCAAAGAGGTTTAATACTATATCTTTATTTATATTATTAAATTCATAAGAGTTTTCAAACAAAATCACTCATATTATCTGTCCATATTTCACATTGACTTATAACCGTCTTAACTGCATCTTCCATACCTTCAGGTGGATATTTATATTTTCTCAACAGCCTTTTCACCATTCTTCGCATTCCTGCTCTAGCACTTTCTTTTTTCTGCCAATCAACAGTACGATTTTTTCTAAGAACTTCTGTAAGTTCCTTAGTGATGGCTATTAGCTCTTCATTCTGATAAAAATCTTTAATAGCCTGTGGTTTTGTTAATGCATCATAAAAAGCTAACTCGCTAGCATCTAAACCAAGTTTTTCACCTTCTGCATTAGCCATTACAATATCTTTTGCCAACTTTAAAAGCTCATCTATAACTTCTTCATTTGTAATCATTCCATTCAAATATCTATTCATAGCACTTTGTATTATTTCCGAAAATTTTTCTGATTTTACAACATTTGTACGACGATATATAGCTACTTGCTCTGCAATAAGCTTTTTAAGTAATTCAACAGCTAAATTTTTTTCTTTCATATTTGCAACTTCTTCTAAAAATTTAGTATCAAATAAAGAAAATCCTGTCTTTATATCAGAAAATAAATTTATAACACCTTCACTTTTTATGCTATGTTTTAATAGTTCATTTATTCTTTCATTAACTTCAGGTAATGTAAGCTTTTTATCAACTCCATTAGAGCAAATCCTTACAAGCATAGTCCTTATAGCTTCAAAATATGCAGCTTCAAACCTCGTATTTTCATCTATTAAGCTACTACATAAAGATAATGCTTGTTTCATAAGCATAGCTTCCTTTAAATAAACATATTGCAAACGTTCTTTTTCTGGTAAGTTAATCTGTTCTCTACTTTTGCCTAATATAAAATTTGTACCACCCATTATAACATTTGCCTTTTCTAAGTCATTACCTGTTATAAAAGAAGAATAATCATATCCAAATAAAATATCTCTACATATATCTAGCTTTTCCAAAAATTTAGGATATGCAACATTCTTAATATCAGTATTTCCATAATTCTTTTTATCTCTTGCTGTATAATCATTCATTGCCTGTTTAAGTGCAGAGGCAATACCTACGTAATCAACAACAAGACCACCCTCTTTATCTTTATAAACACGGTTCACTCTGGCGATTGCCTGCATAAGATTATGACCTGACATATGCTTATAAAAATACATAGTCGCAAGAGATGGTACATCAAAACCAGTAAGCCACATATCAACCACAATAGCTATCTTCATAGGAGAATTATTGTCTTTAAACTTTTGTGACAATTCATTTCTATATTTCTTATTTCCTATAACTTCTCGCCATTCTTCAGGGTCATTATTATCATCTGTCATAACAACGGCTACTTTTTCTATCCAGCTAGGTCTAAGTTCTAGTATCTTTCTGTATATTTTCATTGCAATAGCTCTAGAATAAGCAACTATCATAGCTTTACCTGTTAAAAGATTTTCTCTATAATTTTCATAGTGTTCTAAAATATCATTTACCAAAGCATCAATGGTTTCTTCTGCACCTAAAATAACTTCCATTTTCCCTAATTCTTTTTTACTTTTTTCTATAGTATATGAATCTGTATTTTGTGCCATAATATCATATTCAGCATCAATAAATTTCAATATATTTTCATCAAGTTTTAGGTGTATAACTCGACTTTCATAGTAAACAGGTTTTGTTGCTCCGTCTTCAACTGCCTGTGTCATATCGTAGATATCTATGTATTCACCAAAAACTTCCGTTGTACTTCTATCTTTTGAAGAAATAGGTGTTCCTGTAAAACCTATGTATGTTGCATTAGGTAAATTTTGTCGAATTTTTCTAGCAGTACCTATAGTCGTCTTTGCCTCAATTTTTCCTTTTGAATCTTCTTTTAAAACAACTTTCTCTGTTAAACCATACTGACTTCTGTGTGCCTCATCAGCAATTACAACAATATTTCTCCTTTCAGAAAGAGGTTCGTCGTTTTCCTCAAACTTCTTCATAGTTGTAAATATAATTCCGTTTGCTTGGCGATTAGCTAAAAGTTCGATTAAATGCTTTCTACTTTCTGCCTGTTTGGGCTTTTGACGTAAAAAATCGCTACATTTTACAAACTGTCTATAAAGTTGGTCATCTAAATCATTACGGTCCGTAATTACAACAATAGTAGGACTTTTAAGAGCCTTTTGTAAATATTGCGCATAAAACACCATAGATAATGACTTTCCACTTCCCTGTGTATGCCAAAAAACTCCACCTCTACCATCTGTGACAGTTGCATTTTTTGTAGACTCAATAGCTTTTTTAACTGCAAAATATTGATGATACCCAGCAAGAATTTTAAAAGTATCTTGTCCATCTACATTAAAACATATAAAATTTTTTATAATATCAAGAAATCTAGTTTTATCAAATAACCCTTCAAAAAAAGTATTATATGAGGCATATTGAGTATTTTCATAACTTCCATCAGTTGTTTTCCATTCCATAAAACGGTCTTCACTTGATGTGATAGTTCCGGCTTTTGATACAGTTAAATCACTAATTACACATATTGCATTATATATAAAAAGCGACGGTATCTCATACATATAATTTCTAAGCTGTCGATATGCAACTGAAGCGTTTGTTTCCTCTCTTGAAGGTGATTTTAACTCAATTACAACTAAAGGTAAACCATTTAAAAACAATATAATATCTGCTCTTTTCTCAGAATTTTCTACCACAGTCCATTGATTTATAGCTGTAAAATCATTGTTTTCAATATCATCATAATCAACTAAGTATACAATATTTGAATGCTCCTCACCTTTTTCAAAGTATTTTACAGGAATACCATTTTGTAAATAGTCCATAAAATATTTATTTCATGACAAAACCTCCTATAATTTTATTTTTGGTTGCCAGACCAATTATATTCTATCATAGGAGGTTTTTACTTTTTTATAATAATTTTTACCTACCACCAGCATAGCTTGTTGTTTATATCTAGCCTATTTGGCGACAATAAAAAGGGATTTGATTTTATAAAAACCAAATCCTTTTTTATCAAATTATATAATTAAGATAC
>JADIMX010000026.1 GCA_017694425.1 Candidatus Fimicola merdigallinarum | reverse complement strand
ATATTATTTTTAGGTAAATAAGTATATTGAAAATACTTGTCTAAAATGAGAAAATATAAGATAGGTTTAATCTGAATTTAACAAAAGGTTTACGGAGGTGTTGTATGGATAATTTAAAAGCAATTATTCTTGCCGGTGGCGAAGGCACTAGAATGAAGTCTAAAATGCCAAAAGTTTTACACAAGATTTTAAATAAAACTATGGTTGATTACGTTATAGATGTAGCATTAAAATGTGGCTGTGAGGACGTTTGCACAGTTATCGGTCATAAAGGTGATATGGTTAGAGAGTCAATAGGCGAGGGTAGAGTGAAATTTGCTATCCAGAAAGAACAGCTTGGAACAGGTCACGCTGTTATGCAGGCTGATGATTTTATTGACGAAAACAAAGATATTATAATACTTTATGGAGATACTCCGCTTATAACAGCCGAAACAATAGAAAAACTTGTTACATTCCATAGAGATAATGGTAATGGCTGTACAATAGTTTCTGCTATTGTTGACGACCCAACAGGTTACGGTCACATAATAAGAAATGCTGGCGGTAGCTTTAAAAAGAATGTGGAGCATAAAGATGCCACAGATGATGAGAAGAACATAAAAGAGATAAATACAGGTATATATTGCTTTAACGGTGCTAAACTTAAAGATGCACTTAAAAATATTACAAATGATAATTCTCAGGGCGAATACTATCTTCCAGATACTTTAGAAATAATACTTTCTAAGGGAAGTAGCGTTGATGCTATGGTGGTAGATGATGTTACAGAATTTTTCGGTGTTAATTCAAGAGTTCAACTTGCAGAGGCAACTGAAATTATGAAAAAAAGAATTAATAGAAAACATATGGAAAATGGTGTTACAATAGTAGACCCGTCAAACACATATATAGATTCAGATGTTACAATAGGGTGTGACACAATAATATATCCTAACTCTGTTATCGAGGGTAACACAGTTATAGGTGAAGATTGTAAAATTGGACCTAGTGCTAGAATAACTAATATGGTTATAGGTGATGAGGTTAAATTCCAAGCATCAACTGGAATGGATTCAAAAGTTGGCAACAGAACAACTGTAGGTCCTTATGCTTATATACGACCTAACTCTGTTGTAGGTGAAGATGTTAAAGTTGGAGATTTCGTTGAGATTAAAAACTCTAATATTGGAAATGGAACAAAGATTTCTCACTTAACATATGTTGGTGATACTGACTGTGGCGAGAGAATAAACTTTGGCTGTGGTACTGTTACTGTAAACTATGACGGTAAAAATAAATTTAGAACTGTTATAGAAGATGATGTATTTATTGGCTGTAACGCAAACCTTGTTGCTCCTGTAACTCTTAAAAAGGGTTCATATGTAGCTGCAGGTTCTACAATAACAAAAGATGTTCCTGAAGATGTTTTAGCCGTTGCAAGAGCTAGACAGCAGATTATCGAGGGCTGGACAAAGAAAAAATAAATATTAGGGACTAAACTTACTTAGAAATTGTTTATCAATTTAAATAAAAACCATTAACTAAACTAATACTAAACTAATAAGAATTAGGGGGACACAGAAAATTATGATGTACAATTGTGGAGGAAACATCAAAATCTTTGCTTGTAATTCAAATGTTGAGCTTGCAAAGTCAATTGCAAAAAGCTTAGGATTACCACTTGGAGATGCTGAAGTTACTCAATTTAGTGATGGAGAAATTTCTATCAAAATTAACGAAACTATTCGTGGAGCAGACGTTTATATTATCCAGTCTACTTCAGCTCCAGTAAATGACAACCTTATGGAGCTTCTTATTATGATTGATGCTATGAAGAGAGCATCAGCTGGTAGAATTACAGCAGTTATACCTTACTACGGATACGCAAGACAGGACAGAAAAGCAAGAGCTAGGGACCCAATTAGTGCTAAACTTGTTGCAAACCTTCTTACATCAGCAGGTGCAAACAGAGTTCTTACAATGGACCTTCATTGTGCTCAGATTCAGGGATTCTTTGATATTCCTGTTGATCACCTTGTTGGACTTCCTTTACTTACAAACTACTATAGCCAGAAATACGGTGAAGATTTAAGCAATATTGTTGCAGTTTCTCCTGACCTTGGAAGCGTTGGTAGAACAAGAGGTTTTGCTACAAAACTTGATATTCCTCTCGCTATAATTGACAAGAGAAGACCTAAAGCTAACGTAAGCGAAATTATGAATATTATCGGAAATATCGAAGGCAAAAGAGTTATTATCGTTGATGATATGATTGATACAGCTGGAACAATAACAAATGCTGCAAATGCTCTTAAAGAAAGAGGAGCTATTGGTGTTGACGCTTGTTGTACACACCCTGTTTTATCAGGCCCTGCTATTGAGAGAATTGAAAAATCAGCTATTGATGAACTTATTGTTTTAGATACAATACAGCTTCCAGAAGAAAAGAAAATTTCAAAAATTAAAATGGTTTCTGTTGCACCTATATTTGCAGATGCAATTAACAGAGTTCACGAAGGAATGTCAGTTTCAAAATTATTTGACTAATAAAAATTATAGAAATAGTACAGATTATAATCTGTACTATTTCTTTTACAAAAAATAATGCGTTAAAAATATTGCATAAAAATAGAATTGAGTATTTATTAACGAAATAGAATTAGTTTTGTTGCAACTTCAACATAAAGTTTAACATTTTAATCGTAAAAATGGTGGGATTTTTTGGGGGTATAAAAGCAATATATTTATGCAATAATAACAATGTAATGTGTGTAAATAATGTGAAAGAGTTATTGACAAAGAATGGATTTTATATTATATTGTTAAAAGTAAGACAAAGCGATTAATTAGAAAAGATATTTGTTAATTTATTTATTATGTGTTTTATTAAAAGGGAGGATTTAAAAATGATGAAAATTGCATTTTTTGACACAAAACCTTATTTTAGAGATTATTTTGAGCCTTTAGCTAAAAAGTACGGATATGAAATAACTTTCTTTGATGAAAGATTAACTCCGGAAACAGCTAGACTTGCAGAAGGCCACGACGCAACTTGCTCATTCGTTAATGACGAAGTTCCAGCTTCTGCAGTTAGAACACTTAAAGAAGTAGGAGTAAAAGTAATACTTCTTCGTTGTGCAGGTTTTGACAGTGTTGACCTTAGTGTAGCTAAAGAATGTGGCCTTCCAGTTCTTCGTGTTCCTGCTTACTCACCAGAATCAGTTGCTGAACACGGAATAGCATTACTTATGGGCGTAAACAGAAAAGTACATTTATCTTACAATAGGTCAGTAAACTTCAATTTCAATATTGCAGGTTTAGATGGTATTGGTCTTTACGGAAAAACAGCCGGTGTAATCGGTACTGGTAAAATCGGTAAATGTATGATTAATATATTAAAAGGTTTTGGTATGAGAATCCTTTGCTATGACGCATACCCAGATACAAAGAGTGGTCTTGAATACGTTGACCTTGACACACTTTACAAAGAGTCAGATGTAATTTCTCTCCACTGCCCATATACACCAGAAACACATCATATGATTAATGCTGAATCTATAGCTAAAATGAAAGACGGTGTTATCATTGTTAACGTGGCTAGAGGTGCTTTAATTGATTCTGATGCACTTGTTGATGCAGTTGAGTCAGGAAAAGTAAGAGGTGCAGGTCTTGACGTTTGCGAAAAAGAACACGAATACTTCTTCGAAGATAGAAGTAATCTTCCTGAAAAAGACCCAGCTCTTAAAAGACTTCTTTCAAACGAAAACATTCTTCTTACAGGACATCTTGCTTTCTTAACAGATGTTGCTTTAAATGCTATTGCAACAGTTACACTTGATAACTTAAAAGCTTTTGAAGAAGGCAGAGAACTTGTAAACGAAGTAAAATAATTATATATTTTTTTAGGCTATCGAAAAAAATCGGTAGCCTTTTGTATTTTTTGGAACATATCTGCTGTGTTTTTCGTCTATAAATTAATGATTTGAAATGTAATCAAATTGAAAGAATTTAAAGGTTTTAATAAATGGTTTTTTATGCTAAAATTAATAAGATAGAACTTATTTTTGGAAATACTAATTTTGGTTATAAATATAAGGGAGGTAAAAATTTATGAAACGTAAATTAGCTATAGCAATGGCTATGTTTATGGCTTTTTCGACAGTTGTTCCGACTTTTGGTGCTGTTACATTTAAAGACATTAATGATATGCCTTGGAAAGGTGCAGAAAAGTTTGTAAGCAGAGCTGGAGAGCTTGAGCTTATGGTAGGTGAGCTTTCCGGAGGTAACAGATACTTTAGAGCAAAGGATAATGTTACTTGCTTCGAAACAGTACAGCTTGTTTATAGCCTTCTTCAGAAAACAGATAGCTTAAAAAGTACAGACGGTGTTCAGAGTAAATGGTCATACGTTATGAAACAGCTAGGTGTTCCTGAATGGGCTTACCCAAGTATATCTTATTCTCTTGAGTACGGTATAGTTTCTATGACAGAGGTTGGCAAGTTTACAAACTCAACTAAGAAAACTCATAACTATGCAAGTCGTGAGGCTGCCGCTGTAATATTAGGAAAGGCTATGTCAGATAAGTACACATTAAATCCTAACGCATCTCTTAAATTTAAAGATGCTTCTTCTGTAAATGATACAAGTGTACAGTATGTTGAGCTTCTTTCAAGACTTGAGATATTCTTAGGCGATAACAACAATAACTTTAATCCTAAAGTTGCTATAAATAGAGCTGAAATGGCTACTATAATAACAAAGGCTTACGATAAGATGAAAGAAAATTCATCTTCTACTGGTGGTAATACTACTACTGATGATAATAAAAAACCAACAGAGGAGCAGAAACCGGTAGATACAAGCGTTACTATTTCATCCGGAACAGTTAACGCTATAAGTGATTTAGGTAATTCATACCTTGTTACAATAATAAAAAATGACGGTAGCAAAATAGGTCTTTTTGCTAGTGGTGATACAAAGGTAACAAATAACGGAAGTGGCTCAGCTACATATACAGCTCTTTCAGCTGGAGATGTTTTAAAAGATATCGTATATGACGGTGCAGATATAAAGAGTCTTACTATTACATATGATGCAGACCCAGGGCTTAACCAGAGTGTAAGTGGTACTGTTAAAGGTACTATTGATGAGTTCTACAATGATGTTGTTTATGTAAATAAGAGTACAGGTGGTACTGCAAAATATGACCTTGATGTAAACTGTGAGTATTTATTAGACGGCAAAAAAGCAACTCAGAAAAATATTGCAGATGCACTTGAAGATGGTCGTGTTGATGTTACTGTGACTATAAATGTTAAAGGTGACGCTACAAAGCTTGAATGTACTTCAAAAGAAAGCGATTATACATACGGCGAGCTTAAAGATATTTCTAAGAGCACAGTAGAGATTAAAAAATCAGGTAGAACAAAAACAACTGAATACGGTTGGGCTGATGATGATTACAGTGAAGTTGACTTATACCTTGAGGGTAAAACTGCTTCATACAGAGATATAGTAGATGCTTTCGATAAGTACGATACTTTATATGTAAAATACGTTACTGATAGCAAAGACGATATTAAAAAACTTTATGCATCAAAATATGATTTAGAAGATGATAATAAAGATGAAGATGATGATGAAGATGAGAAAACATTAGAGGGTACTATAAACGATATATCAAAGAGATATATTAAATTCAAAAAATCTGGAACAAGCTCATATAAAGAGTACGATTTTGAGGATATAGATGTTGATAATGCAGTTCTTAAAATCAACGGAAAAACATATGATTACTATGATTTTAGAGATATGCTTGAAAATGGACCTTTCACAGCTACAATAGAGCTTAACAAAGATGGTGAAGTTGTTAGAGTTGTGGCTACAACTGATGATGATAAAGAAACATCAGGTATTATAAAGAGTATGTCATCTTCACAGATAGCTATTGCTACATCATCTAATAAGTTTGATTACGCAGGTGCAGTTACTGTATCAATAGATGGAAATGATGAGTATGACCTTGACGACCTTAGAGATTTTGTTGACGATGCTTACATAACTGTTGAGGCTGACCTTACAGTTAAATCAGGCAAAGTAACAAAGATAGAGGCACGTATTAAAGAGGTTGAAGGTGAGCTTAGATACTTTAACAGCAATAGAGGCGAACTTGAAGTTAGAACAAAAGACAGAACAACAATAACATTTGACTTTAAATCTGCATCACTTAAAGTGACAGGTGACGAGAAGAATATTACTGACCTTGATTATTATATGAATGACAAAGGCAGAGAGTATGATGTTATCGTTGAAGTTGACTCATCAAACGGCTACGCAAAAGCTATTGATGTTACAGAGAGATAATAAATCGGCACATTTTAAAAGGGTATGACTTTTACATACCCTTTTTCTATGCAAATATATTTTTAGTAGTTTACAGTTTATTTTTGGAGGTGCTATCTTTGAGTACAGTAAATAATTATGATGTTGCTATTATAGGTGGAGGTATAGGTGGTCTTATGCACGCTTATCGCCTTACAGAGAAAAATCCGGATATTAAAGTGGCTATAATAGAGAGAGGTCATTCTATAGAAAAAAGAATTTGTCCTATTGTTGCTAAAAAGACAGATAGATGTATAAAGTGTAAATCTTGTGCTATTATGGAGGGATTTGCAGGGGCAGGAGCTTTTTCTGACGGAAAATATATAATATCAACAGAGTATGGTGGTTGGCTTACAGAGTTTTTAGAACCTAGCACAGTTATAGATTACATTGAGCAGGCAGACAGTATACTTGTAAAATATGGTGCTACTGAAGAGAGATTTATGCCTAACAATGACCTTAAAAAACTTTGCTTACAGCACGACCTTCATATGAGTCAGGCACAAGTAAAACATCTTGGAACAGATAGCAATTTTGAAACAATGAGAAAACTTATTGTTGCCCTTAGTGAAAGATGTGAAATGTTTTCTGATACTCTTGCTTTAGATGTTAATAAGGATACGAAAGAGATTTTAGTATCTCATAAAGGCGAGGAAAGAACTATAACTGCTGATAATATTGTGTTTGCTGTAGGTAGAGCCGGAAGTAATTTCTTCTCTAAATGGTGCGACGATAATAATATACCTTTAAAAAATAATCAGGTTGATATTGGTGTCCGTGTAGAGCTTCCGTCAATTATTTGGGAGCATTTTTCTAAAAAGATATATGAGCCTAAGATTTGGTACAGAAGTAAGCGATATGGTGATACAACAAGAATGTTCTGCTTTAACGAAAGAGGTAGCGTTGTTACAGAAAATACTGACGGAGTTTTAACTGTAAATGGTCATTCCTACAGAGATGCGTCAAGAAAGACTGAAAACTCAAACTTTGCTCTTTTATCTACTATAAGGTTTACAGAACCTTTTAAAGAGCCTATTGAGTATGCAAGACACGTTGCAAGTCTTGCAAATCTTATAAGTGGTGGAAGTGTTTTAGTACAGCGACTTGGCGACCTTGAAAATGGTAGAAGAACTGATGAAAAACGTCTTTCACAGTCTACAACAAGACCTACAATGAATGCTGTTGCAGGAGATTTAAGCCTTTGTTTACCTAAAAGACAGCTTGATAATATAGTTGAAACACTTCACGCTCTTGATAGTATTGCTCCAGGAACATCAAACTACGATACATTACTTTACGGAATAGAATGTAAATACTATTCAGCTAGACCTAAAACAGTAGATTTTGAAATAGAGGGTTGTGAGGGTATATATGCCATAGGTGACGGTGCCGGATTTACACGTTCTCTTTCACAGGCTGGTGCAAACGGTCTTTATGTGGCAGATATTATACTTGATAAAATGAATAAGTAATATTTTGAGGCTAGGGTCAAACTTAGCCTCTTTTTTCCTAATTTTTTTGGAGTGCTTAGTTTTACAATGGGGGTTTAATTTAGTATAATATATTATGATAATGTAATTAAAATTTGTTATATATAATATGAGTATTAAAGAGGTGTTTTATGGTAAATCTTATAGAACGCTTGCCTTTTTCTAAGAATATTAAAGAAAGGCTAAACTATTTGGTTGACTATACTAATAATGTTGTTGATGATGTAGTTGGCATTGTTTTATTTGGAAGTTA